>NZ_JBBAYJ010000042.1 GCF_037153975.1 Aquipuribacter sp. SD81 | reverse complement strand
CGGGCGGTCGCGGCGGCCGTCGTGACCGGTGGTCTCGCAGGCCCGGTCGGGCCGGTCGGCGCGCCGGGCGGCGCGACGGGCGGCGGGGCGGGCGACGCCGGCGCCGGTGGCGTCGCCCTGCTGCGGTCCTCCGCCGAGGGCACCGAGGCCGCCGCCCGGCTCGTGCGCGCCGCCGGACGCCTGCTGACCTCGGCCGGCGCGGTCCTGGCCGCGGCCGGTGCGTACCGCGCCCGGGAGGAGGCGCTCCTCGGCGCGGCGCGCGCGGTGCCGCTGACCGGCGGGCTGCTGGCGCGGGGCTGGCTCGGCTGGGCGGCCCCGAGCCCGGCGGCCCGTGTCCTCGCCGGTCACGCGGCCGTGTGGGGAGCCGGGGCCGTGGGCGTCGCGGCCCTGGCCGGTCACCGCGCCGACCCGGTCGCGCTGGGACGGGCCGTGGCCGCGCGTCCGGACGCGGTCGACGTCCTCGTGCGGACGGTCCCGGGAGTGCTCGCCCTCCCCGGGACGGCCGCCACCGCCCGCCTCGTGACGGTCGTGGGCCGGGCGACCGGACTCGTCCGTGACGACGGGGTGCGGGTCACGGCGGTGCGCGAGCCGGTCGGCTGCGGCGTCGACCCCGCGGCGCGCCCTGCGACCGGCGTGGCCGACCTGCTCCGCCGGGGGCAGACGGTCGCCTCGTGGCGCGAGCCCGGACCCGGCGAGCACGACGCGCTGCCTCCGGGTGCGCGCCGGCCCGGGCGCGGGGAGGTCCGCGTCGACCGCGTGACGGGCGCCGACGGCGCGGTCGCGTGGGTCGTCCACGTCCCCGGCACGCAGGAGTGGGACGTCGACGGCCGGGGCTCGCCGATGGACATGGCCGCCAACCTCGCTCTCGTCGGTGGCAGCGGCACCGCCGTGACGGCGGGCGTCACCGAGGCCGTCCGCCGCGCCGGGGTGCGGCCCGGGCAGCCGGTGCTGCTCGTCGGTCACTCGCAGGGCGGGCTGACTGCCGCGCACCTGGCGGGCGACCCGGCCTTCCGCCGGCACGCGAGCGTCACGCACGTCGTCACGGCCGGGTCGCCGCTCACCGGCCGCCCCCCGCCGCCCGGGGTGCAGGTGCTCGCGCTGGAGCACGTCGACGACGTCGTCCCCCGCCTCGACGGGCGCCCGCACCCGGGATACCGCGACCGGCCGGACCGCACGACCGTCACCACGACCGCGCCCGACGGCCCGTGGCGCAGCGACACCGTGCCGGCGCACTCCTCGAGCGCGTACGCCGCCACGGCCGCGGCCGTCGACGCCTCCGACGACGACGCGCTCGTCGCGTACCGGCGCTCGATGGCGCCGTTCCTCGCCCGCGACGGCGCCACGTGCGCGAGCTCGGTCCACGTGCTCGAGCGGGTCCCGGCCGGCCACGAGCGGCCACGAGGTGCCGGGTGACCCGCGACGCGGCGCCGCCTACAGTGCGGGTGTGGCCGACGTCCCCCGCCTGCGCAGCGCCCTCGCGTCCCTGCCGGCGTACCGGCCCGGACGCGCGCCGGCCGGCACCGGAGGACCGTCGTACAAGCTGTCGTCGAACGAGAACCCGTACCCGCCGCTGCCGTCGGTGCTGGACGTGCTGGCTGACGCGGGCCGGCTCGTCAACCGCTACCCCGACATGTTCGCCACCGGGTTGGTCCACGCCGTCGCGGAGCGTCACGGCCTTGCACCCGAGCAGGTGGTGTGCGGCACCGGCAGCGTCGGCGTCCTCGGGCAGGTCGTCCAGGCGACGTGCGAGACCGGCGACGAGGTCGTCTTCGCGTGGCGGTCCTTCGAGGCGTACCCCATCGTCGTGGGGGTCAGCGGCGCCACGGGGGTGCGCGTCCCGCTGGACGGCGCGGGCCGTCACGACCTCGACGCGATGGCTGCCGCGGTCACCGACCGGACGCGCCTCGTCCTGGTCTGCAGCCCGAACAACCCCACGGGCCCGGCGGTGCACGAGGCGGAGCTGCGCCGCTTCCTCGCCGCGGTGCCGCGCGACGTCGTCGTCGTCCTCGACGAGGCGTACACGGAGTTCGTGCGGGACCCCGACGCGGTCACCGGGCCCCCGCTGCTCGCGGAGCGCCCCAACCTCGTCGTGCTGCGGACGTTCTCCAAGGCGTACGGGCTCGCGGCGCTGCGCGTCGGCTACGCCCTGGCCTCGCCGACCGTCGCCGACGCCCTGCGCGTCACGGCCGTGCCCTTCGGCGTCTCCGGGCCGGCGCAGGCGGCGGCCCTCGCGTCGCTGCAGGCCGAGCACGAGCTCCTCGCCCGGGTCGAGGAGCTCGTCGCCGAGCGGACGCGCGTGCGCGACGCCCTCGCCGACGTCGGGTGGAAGGTCCCCGACCCGCAGGGCAACTTCGTGTGGCTCGCGCTCGGCGACCGGACCGCCGAGCTCGTCGAGGCGTGCGAGGCGGTCGGCGTCACCGTGCGTGGCTTCCCCGGCGAGGGTGCCCGCTGCTCCATCGGCGAGGAGGCGGCGAACGACCTGCTCGTCGCCACGGCCGCGCGCTTCGCGGTCTGACGACGGAGCGGGGGCCGGACGGGTGCGGTCACCGAGAGTACGTCCCCGATTCGGGCTAAAGAACCGGGACATGTACGCCGATACCGTCATCGGAGCAGAACCCGGGGTCCCCCGCGACGTCTCGTCGGCGGCCCCGTCCGGCAGCAGGAGGTGAGCGGTGTGGGTGTGAGCCAGGGCGTCTCGTTCGTGGTCGCCACCGTCGCCGTGCTGGCCGTCTCCACCGCCTCGGTCGCCTCGGTCGCGGTCGTGGGCTGGACCCGCTACGCGCCGTCGCAGGACGACGAGGTCGTGGCCGCCGCGCTCCCGGACGAGGACGCCGTCGAGGTGCGCGAGCCCGCGGACGTGCAGCTGCCCCTCTCGCCGGAGCGGGCCCGGATCCTCTCGCTCGTGCAGTCCGGCGAGGGCGAGTTCAGCAGCGAGACCGGCCAGTACGTGCCGCCGACGCCGACGCCGACGCCCACCCCCACGCCCGTGCCGTCGGTCGTGCCGGCCGCCGTGCTCCCGCTGCCCACTCCCACCCCGTCCGTCTCGCTCGACCTGAGCACCGGTCTCGTCGACGCGATCGTCGGCACCCTCCCCGAGCTCGTCGAGGTCGTGGACTCGCCGGAGCCGGTGCCGGGCGACCCGACCGCGTCGCCCACCGGGGTCCCGACCGACGACACGACGACGCTGCCCACCGACGCGCCCACCGACGTGCCCACCGACGTGCCGACCGACGTGCCGTCGGGCACCCCGACCGACGCACCCGCTCCGAGCCCCACCGACGGGCCGTCGGGCACCCCGACCGACGCGCCGTCCGGGCCCGAGGCCCCCACCTCGCAGCCCGAGCCCACCGGTACGCCCACGGCACCCGCCTCGCCGGCCCCGGTGCCGAGCGACGGGCCGAGCGGTCCGCCCCCCAGCGACCGGCCCGCCGCCCCGTCGGCCGCGCCCACCGGGTCCACCTCGCCCGCCACCGCGGCCGGTCACGGCCGGCCCGCTGCCGGGAGCACGCCGTCCGCGAAGCCGTCCACATCGACGACGGCGCCGACGACGAAGCCGACGACGAAGCCGACGGCCAAGGAGTCCGCGAAGCCGACGCCCAAGGCGTCCCCGACGCCGTCGGCCAAGCCGTCGGCCAAGCCGTCGGCCAAGCCGTCCGCCAAGCCGTCCGCCAAGGCGTCCCCGAAGCCGTCGGCCAAGCCGTCGCCCAAGGCGTCCGCGAAGCCGTCCGCCAAGCCGTCCGCCAAGCCGGCGAGCAAGCCGGCGAGCAAGCCGGCGAGCAAGCCGGCGAGCAAGCCGGCGAAGGCCGCGCCCGACACCTCCACGGGCAAGGGCAGCTCCGGCAACGGCAACGGCAAGGGCAGCGGCAAGGACAACGGCACGAGCGACGGCAAGGGCAAGGGCGGCCCGAAGGGCTGAGCCCGCCCCGCCCCGCGCCGGTGGCTGGCTCGCCGACGGGGCATGGGTAAGGTTCGACGTGCCCGGGCCGGGTGCCCAGGCGCCGGTGGTCGCCGCGCACCTGTGCGGCCACCGGATCGGCGAGGTGGGGCGATCCCCCGCCGAGGCGAGGAGGTGCACGTGCCCGACACCGTCGTCGGAACGGCAGGAGGTCCCGACCGGACCTCGCCTGCTGTCCAGCGCACGCAGGAGGACCACCCGAGGGGCACCGGCCCCGACACGATGGTCCAGCTCATCAGCCCCGAGGGGGAGCGGCTCGACCCGCGGGGTGCCGCGGAGGAGTACGCCGCCTACGTCGAGGACGTCACCGACGACGACGTGCGCGGCATGTACCGCGACATGGTCATCGTCCGCCGGTTCGACTCCGAGGCCACCGCGCTGCAGCGGCAGGGCGAGCTCGGCCTGTGGGCGAGCCTGCTCGGCCAGGAGGCCGCGCAGGTCGGCAGCGGCCGCGCGCTGCGCCGGCAGGACTACGTGTACCCCACGTACCGCGAGCACGGTGTGGCGTGGTGCAAGGGCGTACCGCCGAAGACCCTGCTCGGGCTGTACCGCGGCGCGAGCCTGGGCGGCTGGGACCCCGCGGAGCACAACTTCGCCCTCTACACGATCGTCATCGGCTCGCAGTGCCTGCACGCGACCGGGTACGCGATGGGCCTGCAGCGCGACCACGCCGTCGGCACCGGCGAGCCGGACCGCGACGCAGCCGTCGTCGCCTACCTCGGTGACGGCGCCACCAGCCAGGGCGACGTGAGCGAGGCGCTCGTCTTCTCCGCCGTCTACAACGCGCCCGTCGTCTTCTTCTGCCAGAACAACCAGTGGGCGATCTCCGAGCCGAACACCCGGCAGACGCGGGTGCCGCTGTTCCAGCGCTCGTCGGGCTTCGGCATCCCGGGTGTCCGCGTCGACGGCAACGACGTCCTCGCGACCCTCGCGGTCACCCGCGCCATGACCGAGCGGGCCCGCTCCGGTCAGGGGCCCGGCTTCATCGAGGCGTACACGTACCGGATGGGCGCCCACACCACCTCCGACGACCCGACCCGCTACCGGATCGCCGCCGAGGTCGAGGAGTGGAAGCTCAAGGACCCCATCGCGCGGGTCAAGGCGTACCTCGCGCGCTCCGGCGCCGCCGACGAGGCGTGGTTCGCGGAGGTCGACGCGGAGGCCAAGCAGATCGCCACCGAGCTGCGCACCGCCTGCCGCACCATGCCGGACCCCGAGCCCGAGTCGATGTTCGACGACGTCTACGCCGAGCCGCACGCGGTGCTCGACGCGGAGCGCGAGGAGTACCTCGCCTACCGGGCCGGCTTCGCCGACGACTCCGAAGGGGCGAGCGCATGAGCCAGACGAGCCTCGGCAAGGCCATCAACTCCGGCCTGCGGGCGGCCATGGACGACGACCCCAAGGTCGTCCTGCTCGGTGAGGACATCGGCGCGCTCGGCGGCGTGTTCCGGGTGACGGACGGGCTGCAGAAGGACTTCGGCGAGGACCGCGTCATCGACACGCCGCTGGCGGAGTCCGGCATCGTGGGCACGGCGGTCGGGCTCGCCATGCGCGGCTACCGGCCCGTCGTGGAGATCCAGTTCGACGGGTTCGTGTTCCCCGCCTTCGACCAGATCGTCACCCAGGTGGCGAAGATGGGGAACCGCTCGAAGGGCCACGTGCGGCTGCCGATCGTCATCCGGATCCCCTTCGGCGGCGGCATCGGCGCGGTCGAGCACCACTCCGAGAGCCCCGAGTCGTACTTCGTCCACACCGCCGGGCTGCGGGTCGCGAGCCCCGCGACGCCGGAGGACGCGTTCTGGATGGTGCAGCAGGCCATCGCCTGCCCCGACCCGGTCGTGTTCCTCGAGCCCAAGCGCCGCTACTGGGACAAGGGCGAGGTGCCGGACGGCGTGTCGCTCGGCTCGCAGGAGGCGCCGCTGCGCTTCGACGCGGCCCGGGTCGCGCGCGAGGGCCGCGACGCGACCCTGCTGTGCTACGGCCCCATGGTCCGCACCTGCCTGGCCGCCGCGGAGGCCGCCGCGGAGGACGGCACGGCCGAGCTCGAGGTCGTCGACCTGCGCAGCCTGTCGCCGCTGGACCTGCCGACGGTCTACGACTCGGTGCGGCGCACCGGCCGGGCCGTCGTCGTCCACGAGGCGCCGCTCACCCTGGGCCTCGGCGCGGAGCTCGCCGCGCGCATCCAGGAGACGTGCTTCTACCACCTCGAGGCGCCCGTGCTCCGGGTCGGCGGCTTCTCGGCGCCGTACCCCGCGGCGAAGATCGAGGACGAGTACCTGCCCGACCTCGACCGCGTGCTCGACGCCGTCGACCGGGTGCTCGCGCACTGACGCGCGGGCACGACAGAGAGGACTGACGCCGTGAGCGTCCAGACGTCCGGCGGTGCCACCGGCACCGTCGAGCAGTACCGCATGCCCGACGCCGGCGAGGGCCTCACCGAGGCCGAGATCGTGACGTGGCGTGTCGCCGTGGGCGACACCGTCGACGTCAACGACGTCGTCGTCGAGGTCGAGACCGCGAAGTCGCTCGTCGAGCTCCCGTGCCCGTTCGCGGGCGAGGTCGTCGAGCTGCTGGCCGCCGAGGGCGAGACCGTCGCCGTCGGCGCCCCGATCCTCGCCGTCCGCACCGGCGGTGGTGACGGTGGGGGCGCTGGTGCCGGTGGCCCGGCCCCTGGCTCCGCGTCGGACGGTGCGGAGCCCGGTGCCGAGCCAGACGGTTCCGAGCCAGAGGGTTCCGGGACCGACGGTCCGGTGGCCGACGGTTCGGTGGCCGACGGTTCCGGGGCCGACGGTTCCGGGGCCGACGGTGACGTGCCGACCGGTGGCGAGCCGGCGGGCGAGGTCGCGCAGGGCGCCCCAGGCGCCGACGCGCCCGCCCCGCCGCCGGGTGGCGAGCCGGTCGGGCCGAGCGCGCAGACCGCGGCGCACCCCAGCACCCAGGCGGCCGCCGGGGCCGGCCGTCAGGCCGTGCTCGTCGGCTACGGCCCCGCCGCGGGTGCCACCCGTCGCCGTGCCCGCCGCGCCGGCCCGGGTGCAGCGAGCCCCCGGCCGCCGGCCCGGGCCGAGGGCGGCGAGGAGCCGCTCGAGGAGGTCGCCGCGACCGCGGCCGGTCCGGTGCTCGCCAAGCCGCCGGTCCGCAAGCTCGCCAAGGACCTCGGCGTCGACCTCCGCGCGCTGCGCCCGAGCGGCGAGGGTGGTGTCGTGACCCGCGACGACGTGCTCGCCGCCTCGCGCGCGGACCGGCAGCACGCCGCGTCGGGCACGACGGCGGTCACGACGCCCGACCGGGCCGACGCCCCCGACGCCCCCGTCGCGGCCGGCGCCGACGGGACCGTCCGCACGCCCGTCAAGGGCGTCCGCAAGCGCACCGCGGAGGCCATGGTCGCCTCCGCGTTCACCGCGCCGCACGTCACCGAGTGGGTCGAGGTCGACGTCACCGCGTCCGTCGAGCTGCTCGTGCGGCTCAGGGCGGACCGCGCCACCCGCGACCTCCGCCTCAGCCCCTTCACGCTCGTCGCCCGGGCCATGGTGCTGGCGGCCCGCCGCCACCCGGAGGTCAACGCCTCGTGGGACGAGGCCGCGCAGGAGATCGTCCAGCACCCGCACGTCGGGCTCGGCTTCGCCGCGGCGACCGACCGGGGCCTCGTCGTGCCCGTGGTGCGCGACGCCGACTCCCTCGACCTCGCGGGGCTCGCCCGGGCGATCGGTGAGCTCGTCGACACCGCCCGCGCCGGCACCATCCAGCCGGCGCAGATGAGCGGCGGGACGCTCACCGTCACGAACGTCGGCGTCTTCGGCGTCGACGGCGGGACCCCGATCCTGCCCCCCGGGACCGGCCTGATCCTCGCGTGCGGGCAGGTGCGGCGGAAGCCGTGGGTGGTCGGCGCGGGCGAGGACGAGCGGGTCGTCCCGCGCGACGTCATGACGCTCGCGGCGTCCTTCGACCACCGCTTCGTCGACGGCGAGCTGGGCTCGCGCTACCTGGCCGCGGTCGCCCGGCTCGTCTCCGACCCCGCGCAGGCGCTCGTCTGGGGCTGACCCCTCGCACGCGCGGAGGGCGGGTCCCCGGTGGGGACCCGCCCTCCGTCGTACCGGCGGTGCAGGGGCGGTGCAGGGTGGTGCGCGGTGGGGTGCGGGTCGCCCCGCACCCCACCGGGCCTCACAGGGTGTCGGCGAGCTCCTCGATCGCGTCGGCCAGGCCGGCCTCGACGTCGCTGTCACCGACGAGGCCACCGAGCCGCCGCAGGTCGCGGATGCTGTTGGCCTTCGCCTTGGCGGCCTGCGGACCGGTGCTGAAGCGCTCGGCCCGGTCCACCGTCGCGGTGATCTTGTCGGACAGCTCGTCGTCCAGCAGGCCCTGCCGCTCGACCGCGGACTGCCACGCGCGGACCGTCGTGAAGGACGCCGGCCACACGATCTCCTGCTGGTTCTGGACGTTCGTCTCGTCCTCGACCACCGACGCCGCCGCGGCGAGCTCGACGGCGTTGAGCGCGTCGGTCTCCGTCAGCGCCATGCTGTCGAAGCCGCGGGCGATCTCGTTGCCGAAGACCGCGCCGTTGTACCAGTACGACGACCAGTAGCCGCCGGACACGAGCCGGCTCGCGTCGACCGGGCCGCGGTCGATGAAGGCGATCTCGACCGGGTTGGCGCTGTCGGTGAAGTCGAACACCGACGTACCGCCCTGGTACCAGGCCTGGACCATGATGTCGCGGCCGGGGACGGGCACGAGCGAGCCGTTGTGCGCGACGCAGTTCTCCGCCGCCGACTGCACGTTCGGGATCTTGTAGTAGCTCTTGAGGGCCATGTCCGGCGCCTCGTCGGTGCCCTCGATGTCGAAGATCGCGTTCGCGCCCCAGTTGGTCGGGGTGTCGACGACGCCACCGAGGATCGACACGTTCGACGTGGGCGTGCAGCGGGCCGCGCCGCCGCCGCCCCACTCGTCGGTGAAGATGACCTTGTCACCGGCGTTGTTGAACGTCGCCGAGTGCCAGTACGCGAAGTTCGGGTCGACGACCGCGTCGACGCGCACCGGGTTCTCCGGGTCGGAGGTGTCGAGCAGCAGGCCCGCGCCCTGGCAGGCGCCGGCCGTCAGGCCCTTGGCCGGGTAGGACGTGAGGTCGTGGCACGTGACGACCTGCGAGGCCGACTGCCCGCCGGGGGCCTGCAGGCCCTCGGCGACGAGCGGCTGCGGGTTGCTCAGCGGGAAGCTGTTGAGGGCGCCCGAGGCGTGGTCGGCCTCGCACGCGCTGGAGCCGCACGTGGAGAAGATGCGCGCGTTGTCGACCCACTCGGCCGACGCCGGGTCGTCGAGCGGGATCCGGATGACGTCGATGGCGAAGTTCGCCGTGTCCGGGTCGAGCAGCGAGCTGGCGCCGGAGCAGCGGCCGAGCTCGGCGGTGCTGCGGACGCCCGCGGTGCCCGAGCCGTACACGTAGAGGTCGCCGTCCTTCTCGCCCACGATCGTGTGCGTGTGCGAGCCCTTGCAGGTCTGCACCTCGGCGATGTTGACGGGGTTGGTGCGGTCGGAGATGTCGAAGACCCGGATGCCGCGGAACACGTTCTGCGGGTTGGCCGAGCCGCCGGGCAGCTCCGCCGCGGAGGCGCAGCCGACGCGGCCGGACGTCGCCTCGACCGACAGGATCAGCAGGTCGCCGTAGACGGAGATGTCGTTCTGGTTGCCCGGGCAGAACACCGACGTCGCGAGCACCGGCGCGGCCGGGTCGGAGACGTCGTAGATGTTCACGCCGTTGTAGTTGCCGCTGTAGACGTAGTCGCCGGAGAACGCGAGGTCGCTGTTCGTGCCGTTGACGCCGTCGGGCTTGGGCTGCGTGGAGAGCAGGTCGATGCCCTCCGTGACCGTCTCGGCGTCGTACAGACCGGCGCCGAGCCCCTCGCGGGGGTCGGGCTCGGCCACGGAGGCCTGCGCGCTGGGGAGCAGCGTGAGGGTGAGGGCGGCTCCGGCCAGGAGCGAGAGGCCGGCGACGGCACGCCGTCTGCGGGAGGGGGACAGGGCCATGCGGTGTCCTTCGTGACGGACGCACCCGTGCGTCCGGGATCGCGCACTCGTCGTCGGCACCGCCTGGGCGGTTCGGTCGCCTCGTGCCTGGTGAGCGCGACCCTAGGGCGCCCACCGTCCGTTCGGGAAGGGTCGCGGATGATCTCGTCACCACTCGTCACACGGCCGTAACGCGGCCTCGCCCCGCCCACGGCCCGCCCGCCGCGCCGCAGCGCGTGTCACGGCTTCGACGGCCCGTCGCCGCGCCCGACCTCTGCCACCATCGACGAGTGGCACGGCGGGAGGCTGGGCGCGCCGCGGCGGCGCTCGCGTTCCTCGGGTGCCTCACGGCCTGCGGCTCCGGGGCGGCGACGGGTCAGGCCGTCGAGGAGCGCAGCGTGCGGCTGTCGTGCGCCGACGACGCGGTGCAGAGCGCGCAGGTCGCGCTGGAGGAGGGCGCCGGCCTCCCCGACCCGGTCGCCGCCGTCGACGCGGCGCAGGAGGAGGGGTGGCTGCCCGCCGGTGAGGCGGGCCTCGGCGCCGATCAGCGCGGTGTCGTGGTCGCCGGCGGTGTCGTCGTGGCCGAGTTCCTCGTCGAGGACGTCGGCGGCGGGTGGTTCGTCACGAGCGTCGACACGTGCGCGGGGTGACGCCCCGCCCACGGCGGCGCTCAGACGTGGCGCGCCCCCTCCGGTGAGCGACCCGGCTCGCCCGGGCCGGCCGTCCCGCCGGTGACCACGTCGGCCGGCGCCGGCGCGGGGGCGACGGTCGGCCCGACGGCGGGCACCGTCGCGGCCTCGCGCTCCTCGGCCTCGGCGGACCCGGGACCGGCGGTCGCCCGGGCCGCGGCCTCGCGCTCCTCCAGCGCCGACTGCTGCCGGAGCGGCACCTCGGGCATGAGGCTCACGACCACGAGCGCGACGACGGTGACGGCGGCGGCGACCCAGCACAGCAGCTGCATGGCGTCGGCGAAGCCGGCCTGGAAGGGCGCGGCCAGCGCCGGGTCGAGCGCGCTGATGAACGAGGAGTCGTCGAGCACCCCGGTCCCGGCCACGTCGGGCGTGCCGCCGGCCGCGGCGGCCGCCTGCGCGTCCGCGAGCTGCTGGAGGACGGCGGCGTTCGCCGGGTCGGCCTGCACCTGCGGGTCCTGCAGGACCGCCTGGAAGGCGGGGTCGGGCAGCAGGCCGGCGAAGCGCGCGGCGATCCGGTCCCCGACCGTTCCGAAGAGGATCGAGAGGAAGACCGCGGTGCCGAGGGTGCCGCCCATCTGCCGGAAGAACGTCGCCGAGCTCGTCGCGACGCCGATGTCGGTCGCCGGGACGGCGTTCTGCACCGCCAGCACGATCGGCTGCATGTTGCCGCCGAGGCCGAGGCCGAACAGCACCATGACGAGCGACGTCTGCCACAGCGGCGTCGTGGACTCCACCTGGGCGAGCAGCACGAAGGCGACGACGAGCAGCGACGCGCCCACGACGGGGAAGACCTTGTACCGCCCGGTGCGGGAGATGAGCTGCCCGGACGTGATCGAGCCGGCCATGATCCCGAGGGTGAGCGGGAGCAGCGACAGGCCCGCGACCGTCGGGCTCTGACCCTTGACGATCTGCAGGTAGAGCGGCAGCGACGCGAGCCCACCGAACATCGCCATGCCGATGACGAGGCCCGACAGCGAGCCGAAGGTGAAGGTCGGGATGCGGAAGAGCCGCAGCGGCAGGAGCGCGTCGTCGCCCATCCGCCGCTCCGCCCACAGGAAGCCTGCGATGCCGAGCACGCCGACGGCCGCGAGGGACAGCGACGCGGCCGACGTCCAGCCCCACACCCGGCCCTGCTCGGCCAGCAGGAGCAGCGGCACGACGCCCAGGGCGAGCAGCAGCGCGCCGGGCCAGTCGATGCGGTGCGGGCGACGGCGGTGGGGGATGTGGAGGACCCGGACCACGACGGCGAGCGCGATCGCGCCGATCGGCACGTTGATGAGGAACACCCAGCGCCATCCGGTGATGCCGAGGAGGCTGTCCGCGCCGGCGAAGAAGCCGCCGACGACGGGCCCGAGCACGCTCGCGGTGCCGAACACCGCGAGGAAGAAGCCCTGGTACCGGGCGCGCTCACGCGGCGGGACGATGTCGCCGACGATCGCGAGCGCGAGGGAGAACAGGCCGCCGGCGCCGAGCCCCTGGACGGCGCGGAAGAGCGCGAGCTCCACCATCGAGTTCGCGAAGGAGCACAGCAGGGAACCGGCCATGAAGACGCTGATCGCGGTGAGGAACAGCGGCTTGCGGCCGTAGAGGTCGCTGAGCTTGCCGTACAGCGGCGTCGTGATGGTCGCGGTGATGAGGTACGCCGCCGTCGACCAGGCCTGCAGCGACAGACCCTGCAGGTCGTCGGCGATGGTGCGGATGGCCGTCGCGACGATGGTCTGGTCGAGCGCGGCGAGGAACATGCCCGCGATGAGGCCGCCGAAGATCGCGTAGATCTGCCGCTGGCTGAGCGTGGGCGCGGGGCTCGTGGTGGGGGAGGTCACCTGGTCTCCTGCAGGGACGGGGCGCCGTCGCGCCACACGTGGGAGGGGGGGTCGCCCTCGGCGAGGACGTCGTTGAAGCGGGTGAGGGCGGCGGCGAAGGCGTCGACCTCGTCGGCCGACCAGTCCTCGAGCGCCCAGGCGATGAGCCGGTTGCGCAGCGCGCGCGTCTCCTCGAACGCCGTGCGCCCGAGCGCACTGGCCTGCACGAGCCCGGCGCGGCCGTCCGCCGGGTCCGGGACCCGCTCGACGTGGCCGGTCCGCTCGAGCGCGGCCACGTGCCGCGAGGTGGTGGACGGGTCGAGCCCGAGGTGCTCGGCGAGCACGGACACGCGCGCCGGCCCCCCGCTGACGAGGTGGTAGAGCACGGCGAGGCCGGAGCCCTCCAGCCCGTGGCCGCCCGCGGCGAGCACGCGGCTGCGGACGGCCTCGGTCGACTTGCGGAGGCGGACGAGCTGCAGGCCGACGGCGTCCGGGCCGCGGAGGGCGTCGGGTCGCGGGTCGGTCACCCGTAAACTGTATGCACCATGCAACTAGTTGGCAAGCCCGTCTCCCGGCCGGCGCACCGTCGCCCGCCGAGCCGGCCGCCGGAGCGGACGACGTACCGTGGTGTCGTGCCGACCCGTCCGCGTGTCCTGCCCTTCCTCGCCGCCACGCTGCTGGCCGGAGGGGTCGTCCTCGCCTCGGCGCCCGCGGCCTCGGCCCACGCGCAGTTCCTCGGGTCGGACCCGGAGGAGGGCAGCACGGTCGACGCGCTGCCGGCCGTCGTCGTCATGACGTACGACGAGGACATCTCCCCCCAGTTCGTCGACACGGCCGTCATCCCGCCCGGGGGCGAGCCGGTCGTCGTCGAGGCGACCGTCGACGGCGTCGACGTGTCCGTCCCGGTGGCCGACGACCCGGCGCTCGCCGACCTCGTCGACGACCCGGCGGCGGCCGGGGAGTGGCAGGTCGTCGCCCGCGTCGTGAGCGTCGACGGGCACCCCGTGGAGCACACGAGCGACTTCGTCCTGCCGGAGTCCGCGATCGCCGCCGCCCCGGCTCCTAAGCCGTCCCCCGGGTCGTCCGACGCCGCGTCGGAGGCGCCGGCCGCGCCGGTGGAGACGCCCGACCCGTCCGCCGTCGAGGTCGAGGCGACGGCCGCCCCCACCGAGGAGCCGCAGGTGGAGCCGACCGACGACACGGCCTCGACCGCGGTGACGGAGGCCACCGAGCCGCTCGCGGGCACGGAGGAGGGGCTGCCCCGCTGGGCCGCCGCTCTCACCGGCGTCGCGATCATCGGCGCGGCGGCGACGGCCGGCGTCCTCGCCTGGCGGCGCCGGTCGGCCGGCGGCGGTCCGACGGGCACGTGAGCACGACGCCCGCCCGCGCCCCGGCCGCCGCGTCGGCGGGCGCC
>NZ_JBBAYJ010000041.1 GCF_037153975.1 Aquipuribacter sp. SD81 | reverse complement strand
GATGAGCCTCGCCCAGCTGCACGAGGCGACCGGGAACCTCGGCACCGCCCGCCTGGACACCGGCCACGCGGTCTCGGCCGGGCAGGCCCGGCGCCTGGCGTGCGGGGCCGGTGTCGTACCCGCCGTCCTCGGGGGTGCCTCGCTGCCGCTGGACCTCGGCCGGGCCGGCCGGTTCTTCACCGAGGCCCACCGCACCGCCCTGGCCACCGTGTACGACACGTGCGCCGCCCGAGACTGCGACCGCCCCTACGCCTGGACCGAGCTGCACCACCAGGACCCCTGGGCCACCGGCGGCACCACCGACCTCGCCAAAGCCGTGCCCCTGTGCGGGCACCACCACCGACGCGTCCACGACCCCACCTACCAGCACGCCGTCACCACCGACCGCACCGGACGCAAACAGGTCACCTACACCCGACGGACGTAGAGGGGCGAACAGCGTGGTCAAGACGGGCTGCAGTCGGGCGCCGGGCTGCAGTCGAGCAGACGGTGGCCAGGGCGCCCACCAAGCGGCCTCAGCGGCGACGCAGTGCGTCGACCAGCACCGCCTGGAAGTCCTCCGGTCGCTCCGCGAGGTAGGCAGCGCCACCGGTGGCCTCCGCGATCGCGGTCAGCTCGGCGGCGTCGACGTCCGGGCTCACACCGATCGCCACGACGCGGACGGGCCGCTCGGGGTCCGCCTCCTCGCGGAGCCGGTCGACGAGCTGCTGCAGGGTGGGACCGTTCGCGGACTCGTCCTGGCCGTCGGTCACCACGACGACGGTGTTCGACGCCTCGGGGTCGTACGACTCCCGCAGCCCGCGCACCGCCGCGAGGACCGAGGTGTACAGGCCCGCGCCCCCCGGGGTGAGCCGGTCGGGCAGCGTCGCGACGGCCTCGCCGAGAACCTCCCGCTGCGGGCGGCCGTCGACGTCGGTGGTCAGCCGGCGCACCGGGACGGCCTGCACCCAGTCGGCGCCGTCCGCGCCGAGGTCGTCGGCGAAGAACCAGAGCCCCATCGCCGCGGTGTCGGGGAACTCCGCGAGCGACGCGGTCGCCGCCTGCTGCAGCAGCTCCGCGCGGGTCTCGCCGGACGGGGTGACGGCGCGCAGGGACGCGGTCGCGTCGAGGACGGCGAGCACCCGGCTCGGCCGGCCCACCTCCTCCAGCCGTTCGAGCAGGCGCTCCACGTCCGCCGCGCCTGGTGGCGGCACCACCCGCGGCGGGGGCTGGGCGGAGGACTGCACGGAAGGCTGCACGGAGGGCTGGGCGGATGGCTGGGCGGAGGGCTGGGCGGAGGGCTGGGCGGAGGGCTGGGCGGAGGGCTGCGCGGAGGGCTGGGCGGACGGCTGCGCGGACGGCTGGGCGGAGGGTTGCCGGGATGGCGACGCGGACGGCTGCGGCCGGCGGAACCCGTCCACGACGGCCGCGTCCCGGCCCTCCCGCTCCAGCAGCCGCACGACCCCTTCGACCGCGGCCGCCGACACGCCGGCCTCGCGGTCCGTGGTGTCGATGCGCACGAGCGGGAAGTCGAGGGAGGTGACCGCGTCGCGAGGCTGCACGCCGACCACCGAGGTGCCGGGGCGACCACGGTTCGCGGCGAAGACCTGCTGCTCGCTCGTCGGGACGAGCGCGGCCTCGGCGCCCGCCGCGGCGAGCGTGCCGAGGTCCGCCGTCCCGTCGGCTCGCGCCGCGTCCTGGGCCGCCGGCACGGCGCGTCCCTGGTCGAGCGCGACAGTGAGGCCCGTGAGCGCGTCGCGCGCGGCCTCCGGGTCGGGGGCGACCGCCTGCACGGCGACGAGGGCCTGGATCGCCGCGGCGTCGTCGGGCAGGTCCGCCACCGCGACGGGACGTGCCCCGCCCAGCGCCTCCTGCCACGTGGGCTCGGCCTCCGCCCAGCCGGACGCCGTCACAGCCTCCGGGCTGGTGGCCAGCACCACGGGGCTCTCGACGAGGGGCCCGAGCGAGGTCAGCGTGGGACCGTCGGTCACGTCGGCAGCGGCGCGTCCGAGCCACAGGGAGGAGTCGGGCACCCACACGTGGGGCACGTCGGCCGGGCCCCCGGTCAGGGCCGCCGCCGTGACGGCGGGCTCCTCGGGGACGACCACCACGTCGGCGCACACGCCCGTCGACAACGGCGCGCCGGCCGCCGCCTCGGCCGCCCGCGCGAGCGAGGGGGCGAGGGCGGGCGCAGCGACGACCCGGACCTGCACCGACCGTCCGCACAGCGCGACCGGTGCGGCGGACCGCTCGCTCGCGAGCCCTGCGACGACGGCCGTCGCCGCCGCGAGCAGCACGACCGTCACGAGCACGCCGAGCACCGTGAGGCGCGGGCGCCGCCGCAGCCGGCCGCCCCAGCCGTCGCCGGCCGGGACGGCCACGCGGGGCGGGGTCGCCGACCGGGGACCGGGCGGCTCGGACGGGGTCATCGGGAGGTTCCTCCGTGCGGTGCGGTGCGGTGCGGTGCAGGGCGGGGCGAGATCGGGGCGGTACGACGCGAAAGGGGTCGGGCGGAGCGTTGTCGACGCGCGGGGCGACCCGTACACCTGGCTGCGTGCACGTGCCGACGGCCCGTCCGGGCACGGGCCGGGCCCGGTGCGACGGCCTGCCAGGATAGGCGCGTGAGCCTGGCCGTCCGCGTCATCCCCTGCCTCGACGTCGACGCGGGCCGGGTCGTCAAGGGAGTCAACTTCATGGGGCTCCGCGACGCGGGCGACCCCGTGGAGCTCGCCCGTCGCTACGACGAGCAGGGCGCCGACGAGATCACGTTCCTCGACGTCAGCGCGAGCGCCGCGGAGCGCGAGACGACCCTCGACGTCGTCCGCGCCACGGCCGAGCAGGTCTTCGTCCCGCTCACCGTCGGCGGCGGCGTGCGCGGCAGGGCCGACGTCGAGCGGCTGCTGCGCGCGGGCGCCGACAAGGTGGGCGTCAACTCCGCCGCTGTGGCCAGGCCCGAGGTGCTCGCCGAGATAGCGGACCGCTACGGGCGTCAGGTGCTCGTGCTGAGCGTCGACGCGCGCCGCTGCGGCGAGGGGACGGTGACGGCGAGCGGCTGGGAGGTGACGACCCACGGCGGGCGGCGCGGCACCGGTCTCGACGCCGTCGAGTGGGCCGTGCGCGGCGCGGAGCTCGGCGCCGGCGAGATCCTCCTCAACTCGATGGACGCCGACGGCACCGAGGACGGCTTCGACGTCGCCATGCTGCGGGCCGTGCGCGACGTCATCGACGTCCCCGTCATCGCCTCCGGGGGCGCCGGCGCGCTCGAGCACTTCGCGCCGGCGGTCGAGGCGGGCGCGGACGCCGTCCTCGCGGCGTCGGTGTTCCACTTCGGCCGGCTCAGCGTCGGTGAGGTCAAGGACGCGCTCGAGGCGGCGGGGCACCCGGTGCGCCGCGCGCGCGCCGACGTCCCACCGGCGCCGCGCGTCACACGCCCAGGTGCGCCCGCTCGAACCGGCTGACCGACAGCGACGGCCCGCCCACGTCGACCTGGGCGGCCGAGCGACGGCCGTACAGCAGCAGGAGCAGCTCGACCGGCTCGCCGGTGAGCACGACCGGGTGGTCGCCGCGACGCAGTACGCGCCGCGGACCGTCGGGTCGCACCGCGACGGCCGGGACACCGGCTCGGGCCAGCAGGGCCGGCCCGCCGACGCCGAGCAGACCCCAGACGGCCTCCTGCACCTCGGGCACGTCGGTGCGTGGCGGCATGCCCTGCGCGCGGCGCACGTCCTCGTGGTGCACGACGAGCTCGACGAGGTTGCCGACGACGTCGACCCCCGGCACCGCGAACGGCGACCACGGCGGCGGCCCGGAGCGGAACCGCTCGACGACGGCCGGCAGGCCCCGGTCCCGCTCGGCCGCCGTCGCGCGGTCCAGCAGCCCGCGCAGCGGCGGGAGCGCGACCCCGGCCGCCAGGTCCGGTCGGCGCTCGCGGACGACAAGGTGCGCGGCGAGGTCGAGCACGTCCCAGCCGGTGCAGAGCGTCGGCGCGCCCGCGCCCGCGGCGAGCAGGCTGTAGCACAGCGCCTCGCGCTCGCGGCGGACGGTACGGCGGAGGTCGTGCAGCTGTCCGGTCACCGGCCCATGCTCGCGCGGGACCGTCCGGGGCGCATGGCAGGCTTGCGGGGTGACAGACGCCCCCACCTTCCGGGAGGGGCTCGGCGTCATCGGCCGGGGCATCCGCGACGAGCCGCGCACCTTCACCGTTGCGGTCGTCGGGAGCGCGCTCTTCGGGGCGTCCCTGGCCGGGAGCGGCTGGGTCCTCGGCCGCATCACCGACGCCGTGCTCGTGCCCGCCTTCGACGCCGGGACCGTCGGGGTGTCCGACGCCCTGGTCGCGACGGGGCTCATGGCCCTCGTCGGCCTGCTGACGGCGGTCGGCGTCATCATCCGCCGCGGCTACGCGACCGTCACCCAGTACCGGCTGCAGGCCCGCTACCGCCGGCAGGTCTCGCGGCAGTACCTGCGGCTGCCGCTCGCCTGGCACCGCCGTCACCCGACCGGTCAGCTCCTCAGCAACGCCAACGCCGACGTCGAGGCGGCGTGGATGGTCTTCGCGCCGCTGCCCTTCAGCTTCGGCGTCGCCGTCATGCTCCTCGTCGCGGGCGTCACCATGTTCGGCGAGGACCCCGTCCTCGGCGCCGTCGCCTTTACGGTCCTGCCGCTGCTGGCCGTGAGCAACGGCATGTACCAGAAGGTCATGTCGCCGCGGGTGACGCGGGCGCAGCAGCTGCGCGCGGACGTGTCCGACGTCGCCCACGAGTCGTTCGAGGGCGCGCTCGTCGTCAAGACGCTCGGGCGCGAGGGCGAGGAGACGGCGCGCTTCCGCTCGCGCGCGCAGGAGCTGCGCGAGGCCAACGTCGCCGTCGGGCGCGCCCGCGCGGCCTTCGAGCCCGTCGTCGAGGCGCTGCCCACCATCGGCACCCTCGTCGTGCTGGCGGTCGGTACCTACCGCGTGGCGGCCGGCGCGATCGACGCCGGCGTCGTCGTGCAGGTCGCCTACCAGCTCACCCTGCTCGCCTTCCCCGTGCGGGCGATCGGCTGGGTGCTCGCGGAGCTGCCGCGCTCGGTGGTCGGCTGGCGGCGCGTCGACGCCGTCCTGCAGGCCTCCGGTCGCATGACGCACGGCACGCGGCGACTGCCCGCGGCCGACGGCGGGCGCGAGGTGCGGGCGGCCGCGGTCCACCACGACGTCGCCGACCCGGACGGCAGCACCCAGCGGCTGCTGCACGGCGTCGACCTCGTCGCGCCGCGCGGCTCGACCGTCGCGGTCGTCGGCTCGACGGGGGCGGGCAAGTCGACGCTCACCTCGGTGCTCGTGCGGCTCGTCGACCCGGCGGAGGGCACCGTCACCCTCGACGGGGTCGACGTGCGCGACGTCGTCGCCGCCGGGGACGACGGCAGCCTGCCCGGCAGCGTCGCGTACGTGCCGCAGTCCACCTTCGTCTTCGACGACACCGTCAGGGGGAACATCACCCTCGGCCTGCTCGACGTCGACGACGACGCGGTGTGGGCGGCGCTGCGGGCCGCACGCGCCGACGGCTTCGTCCGGGCGCTGCCCGACGGGCTCGACACGCGCGTCGGCGAGCGCGGTGCGAGCCTGTCCGGCGGCCAGCGCCAGCGCCTCGCCATCGCGCGCGCCCTCGTGCGCCGCCCGAGCGTGCTCGTGCTCGACGACGCCACCAGCGCCGTCGACCCGACCGTCGAGCAGCAGATCCTCGGCGCCCTGCGCGAGGCCGACGGCGTGACGGTGCTCGTCGTCGCCTATCGCCGCTCGACCATCGCCCTCGCCGACGCCGTCGTGCACCTCGAGCACGGCCGCGTCGTCGACACCGGCACGCACGAGGAGCTCATGGGTCGCGACCCCGCCTACCGCAACCTCGTCGAGGCGTACGCCCGCGACGCCGCCGAGCGCGAGCAGCTCGCGGGCCAGGGAGCCGGCTCGTGAGCGCGCAGGAACCTGCCGCCGGTCAGGGCGGCACGGGGCACGACGTGCCCGCCCGCCCCGCGAGCGGGCGGATCGCCGTCGCGTCGGCCGGCACCGCGTGGGCGACAGTCCGCCGCGGCCTGCAGCTGTCGCCGGAGATCACCCACGGCATCGGCATCACCCTCGGGCTCGCGCTCGTCGCTGCCGTCGGCCGCATCATCGTCCCGGTCGGGGTGCAGCAGACCGTCGACACCGGCATCAACGCCGACGGCGGCCCGGACACCGGGCGGATCGTCACGTTCGTGCTGCTCGCGAGCCTCGCCGTGCTCCTCACGGGCGTGAGCTCCTACTGGGTCAACGTGCGGCTGTTCCGCGCGAGCGAGGCCGGCCTCGCGACGCTGCGCGTCAAGGCCTTCCGTCGCATCCACGACCTGTCGACGCTCACCCAGAACACCGAGCGGCGTGGTGCGCTCGTGTCCCGCGTCACCAGCGACGTCGACACCATCTCGATGTTCGTGCAGTTCGGCGGCATCATCCTGTTCGTCTCCCTCGGGCAGATCGTCGTGGCGACGGCGCTCATGGCGTACTACTCGTGGTGGCTCGCGCTGCTCGTGTGGGCGACGTTCCTGCCCCTCGTGCTGTCCCTGCGCCCGTTGCAGAAGTGGCTGTCGGTGCAGTTCGGCGCGGTCCGCGAGAACGTCGGGCTCATGCTCGGCGCCATCAGCGAGGCCGTCGTCGGCGCCGACACGATCCGCGCGTACGGCGCCGAGCGGCGCACGCAGGAGCGGATCGACGGCAGCGTCGAGGACCACCGCCGCGCCGCCACCCGGGCGGGCGTGTTCGCCTCGAGCATCTTCGCCGCGGGCACGCTCGTCTCGGGCCTCGCGGTCGCCTTCGTCGTGGGGGCGGGGCTGTGGTTCGGCGTCGGCGACGACGGCGCCCTCACCCTCGGCCAGCTCCTCGCGTTCCTCTTCCTCGTGCAGCTGTTCACGCAGCCGGTGCAGATCGCGACCGAGGTCCTCAACGAGCTGCAGAACGCGATCGCGGGCTGGCGCCGGGTCATCGCGGTGCTGGAGACGCCTGCCGACGTCGCCGACCCCGACGGCTCGCCGGGTGCGACGCCTGTGCCGCGCGGGCCGGTGACGGCCACCTTCGAGGGCGTCTCGTACGCCTACCCGGACGGCCCGCTCGTGCTGCGCGACATCGACCTCGTGGTCCCGCAGCGGACGCGCGTGGCGGTCGTCGGGGAGACCGGGTCGGGCAAGACGACGCTCGCGAAGCTGCTCACCCGCCTGCAGGACCCCGCCTCCGGCCGGGTGCTGCTCAACGGCGTCGACCTGCGCGACGTGCCGTTCTCGTCGCTGCGGCGCCGCGTGGTCCTGGTCCCGCAGGAGGGCTTCCTGTTCGACGTGCCGCTGCGGGAGAACATCCGCCTGTCGCGGCCGGAGGCCACCGACGACGACGTCGAGCTCGCTGTCACCGAGCTCGGCCTCGAGCCGTGGGTCGCGTCGCTGCCACGCGGGCTCGACACGCGCGTCGGCCAGCGCGGGGAGTCGCTGTCGGCGGGGGAGCGGCAGCTGGTGGCCGTGGCGCGCGCCTACCTTGCCGACCCGGACCTGCTCGTCCTCGACGAGGCGACCTCGGCGGTCGACCCGGCGACGGAGGTCAGGCTGCAGCGCGCCCTCGACGGCCTCACCCGCGGCCGCACGAGCGTCGCCATCGCCCACCGGCTGTCGACCGCCGAGGCCGCCGACCTCGTCGTGGTCGTCGACGCGGGCCGCGTGGTCGAGGTGGGCCCGCACGCCGACCTCGTCGCGCGCGGCGGCGTCTACAGCGGGCTGCACGCCAGCTGGGTGGCGCAGCGGGCGGGCGGCGCGGAGCCCGCCGCCGAGCACGTCGGGGCGGACGCGTGAGCGCCGCCTCGACCGGGCCCGACGTCGACGCGCTCGTGGAGCAGGTCCGCTTCGGCGCCGACGGCCTCGTCACCGCGGTCGTGCAGCAGCACGACACGCGCGAGGTCCTCATGGTCGCGTGGATGGACGCCGGCGCCCTGCGCGAGACCCTCACCACGCGACGGGGCACGTACTGGAGCCGGTCGCGGCAGGAGCGGTGGCGCAAGGGCGACACGTCGGGCCACGTGCAGCACGTGGTGCGCGTGTCGCGCGACTGCGACGGCGACACCCTGCTCGTCGAGGTCGACCAGGTCGGGCCCGCCTGCCACACCGGCACACGCTCGTGCTTCGACGACCGCGAGCTGCTCGCGGCTAACCCCGAGACCCCGACCAGCCACCCGGAGGTGACCCCGTGACCGCCCAGGCGACCCCGCCCGCCGACGGCCCGCTCGACGCACCGCTCGGGACCACGTGGCCGGACCTCGACGGCTTCCGCGCCATGGCCCGCGACCGCCGCGTCGTGCCGGTCGTGCGGCGCTTCCTCGCCGACGGCGAGACGCCGGTCGGGCTGTACCGCAAGCTCGCGGGGGACCGGACGGGCAGCTTCCTGCTGGAGTCCGCGGAGCACGACGGCTCGTGGTCGCGCTGGTCGATCGTCGGCGTCCGCTCCGCCGCGGTGCTCACCAGCCGCGGCCCCGGCCCGGCGGACGGCTGCTGGGTCGGCGAGCCGCCGGCGGGGCTGCCGCGCGACGGCGACCCGCTCGACATGCTCCGCGCGACGCTGGCCGGGCTGCGCACCCCGCGGGTGCCGGGCCTGCCGCCGCTCACCAGCGGCCTGGTGGGCGTGCTCGGCTGGGACGTCGTCCACCGCTGGGAGCGCCTGCCGCGGCGGGCCGCCGACGACCTCGGCCTTCCCGAGCTCGTCCTGTGCCTGGCGACGGACCTCGCGGTCGTCGACCACCGCGACGCGACGGTGTGGCTCGTGGCGAATGCGGTCAACCACGACGGCAGCGACGAGCGGGTCGACGAGGCGCACGCCGACGCGCTGCGCCGCCTTGACGCGATGGCCGCCGACCTGGCCCGGCCCACCCCGTCGTCGGCGACGGTGGTCGGGCCGGCGACCGGACCGGCGCCCGAGCCGGAGTCGACGACCACGCGCGAGCAGTTCCACGCCATGGTCGAGCACGGGCGCGAGGCCATCCGCGACGGCGAGGTGTTCCAGGTCGTCCTGTCCCAGCGGCTCAGCGTCGACACCGACGTGGAGGCGCTGGCGCTGTACCGGGCGCTCCGGCTCACCAACCCCAGCCCGTACATGTACCTCGTGCGCCTCGAGGGGCCCGACGGGCGGCGCTTCGACGTCGTCGGGTCCAGCCCGGAGGCGCTCGTCACCGTCGAGGACGGCACCGTCATCTCCCACCCGATCGCCGGCACCCGGCCGCGCTCGGGCGACCCGACGACGGACGCGCGCCGCGCCGAGGAGCTGCTCGCGGACCCCAAGGAGCGCGCCGAGCACCTCATGCTCGTCGACCTCGCCCGCAACGACCTGGGCCGGGTCTGCGACGCCGGGACGGTCGACGTCGTCGAGTTCATGCAGATCGAGCGCTTCAGCCACGTCCTCCACATCGTGTCGACCGTCACCGGCCGGCTGCGGGAGGGCGCCGACCAGGTCGACGTGCTGACGGCCACCTTCCCGGCGGGGACCTTGTCCGGGGCGCCGAAGGTCCGCGCCGTCGAGCTCGTCGACGAGCTCGAGCCGACCCGTCGCGGCCTGTACGGCGGGGTGGTCGGGTACTTCGACCTGGCGGGCGACCTCGACCTCGCCATCGCCATCCGCACCGGGGTGCTCGCCGACGGCCGGCTGCACGTGCAGGCCGGCGGCGGGATCGTGGCGGACTCGACGCCGGAGGGGGAGTACCAGGAGTCGCGGACCAAGGCGGCCGCGGTCGTCGCCGCCCACGAGCGCGCGAGGGTGCTCAGGCCGCTCGCGCCGTGAGCGGCCGCGGGCCCGGACCGGGCGTGCTCGCCGGCGCGGCGGCGGTGGCCGGTCTGCTCGCCCTCGGCTCCCTCGGCCTCGGCTGGGCCGAGGTCGTCCTCGACGACCCGCTCGGTGCGGCGGGCGACGTGCGGACGACGGTGCTGCCGGGCCGGCAGGTCGCGCCGGTCGTGGCCGCGCTCGTCCCCGCCGCCGTGGGGCTGTGCGTCGTCGCCCTCCTGCTGCGGGGCAGGTGGCGGCTGCTGGGGCTCGTCCCCGCGGTCGTCGTCGCCCTCGCCGGCGCCGCCGGGTCCGCGACCGCGCTGGCGGGCGGCGGGGAGCGCAGCCCGACGGCCGGACCGGTGCTCGGCGCGGTTCTCTGCCTCGTGCTCGCCGGCCTGGCCGCGGTCGCGGCCTGGCGAGCCGGGCGGGGTGGGCGCAGCTGGGGTCGCGGTCAGGGTCGGGGTCGCATGTCGTCCGGCCCGACCGAGGGCGGTCGTGACGCGGTCCCCGCCGACGGCAGCGGGACCGGGCAGCCCGCGACCGTCGAGCCCGCGACCGTCGAGCCCACGAGCAGCGGGACCGCGACGGCAGGGACCGTGGCGGCGCGGCCGCCGGCCGGCCGTGCGTCCGCGGATCGCGGTCCGGCCCGTGACCCGAGGGCGGACGGCTCGCGCGAGCGCACGATGTGGGACGCCCTCGACGCGGGGGAGGACCCGACGGCGGAGCCCCGGGACACCGGCGGCGCGCCCGGCCGGTGACCGCGGGCGCGGGGCTGGCAGGATGAGCGGCCACGACGGCCCCGGGCGTCCCGGCGGTCGCGGCACGAGAGGCGGGAGAGCGACCATGGCGAAGGGCTCGGCGTCACGCACGGGCAAGGGCGCGGGTGCCACGCGGGCCTCGGCCGGCGGCACGTCGCGAGCCGCCGCGGGCGACGCCCGTCAGGTGGACGACGGTCGCACGGGCGCGGGGCGCCCGGACGCCGGCCAGACGGACGCGGGTCACGCGGGCGCCGGGCACGCGGACGACGGCCACGGCACCTCCGTCGCGGCGTGGACCGCCACGGGCGGGATCATGCTCGGCGGTCTCCTGGTGGCCATCTTCATGATCTTCTGGTCGCTCGTCGGCATCGTCGTCGGTGCCGTCGTCATGGTGCTGTCGGCGCTCGCGGGTCCCGTGCTCGCCCGCGCCGGCTACGGCGCGTCCGGCAGCGAGCGCGAGTACACCGGCGGGCCGCGCGCGGTCCGCTGACCCGCTCGCGGCGCGGAGCCGCACGGGCGGTCCTTGGCGCGCCTGCCCCCGGAGCCGACCCCCGGGGCGCTAGCGTCGGCCCACCAGCGCCGACATCCCGGGAGCAGACATGTCCACGCCGTACGAGCCCGCACCCGCGGGCCCGCCCGCCAGCCAGCCGCCGTCGTCCAACCTCGTGTGGGCGATCCTCGTCACGATCTTCTGCTGCCTCCCCTTCGGCATCGTCAGCATCGTCTTCGCCGCGCAGGTGAACTCGAAGTGGGCGACGGGTGACTTCGCCGGGGCGCAGGAGGCCTCGGCCAAGGCACGTCGCTGGGCGATCATCGGCGCCGTCGTCGGCCTCGTCGTCCAGGTGCTCTACATCCTGCTCCTCGTGGGTGGCGTCCTCGCCCTCCCGACCGACTCGCAGGTCTGAGCGGTCCGAGGTCACCGTCGGCAGGCGTGAGAGCCTGACCCCGTGACCACGCTGCAGCCCGCGCCGCCCTCCGGGGCGCGTGGGCTGTCGCGCGTCCGGCGCCTGCGGGCGCGGGTCGAGCTCTTCGCCCGCACACCGCTGGGCCCGCTCTCGGTCGCGGCGGCGGCCGCGGGGGCGATGGGCGTGCTGCAGGTCGCCGACCCCAACGAGGCCGGCCACTACCCGTCGTGCCCGTTCCTCTCCGTCACCGGCCTGCTGTGCCCGGGCTGCGGCTCGCTGCGCATGCTGCACGCGCTGGGCGCCGGCGACGTCGTCGCCGCCTTCTGGCTCAACCCCCTCGGGCTGCTTCTCCTGCCGACCCTCGTCGCCTACTGGGTCGCCTGGCTGCGCCGCACGGTCACCGGCCGACCCCGGGGCGCCCCGCTGCACGCGGCGTGGGTGTGGGCCTTCCTCGTCGTCACCGCGTCGTACTGGGTGGCGCGCAACCTGCCCGGCCTCGAGCTGCTCGCGCCCGGGCCGCCCCCGGGCGGCTGAGCGCGCGGGTCCGTCTGCCGACCCGTGGTCAGGACCTCCCCCTCGCCCCGCGTACGATCGCACCACCCGCACAGGTGAGGGAGGGCCGCCCGTGAGCGTGCTGCACAGCATCCTCGACGGCGTCAGAGAGGACGTCGCACTGCGAGAGGCCGCAGTGCCCCTGGACGTCGTCAAGGAGCAGGCACGGCGCACTCCGTCGGCCCGCAACGGCCTCGCGGCCCTGACCGCCCACCAGGGCGTCAAGGTCATCGCCGAGGTCAAGCGCGCGAGCCCCAGCAAGGGCGACATCGCGCCGATCGCGGACCCCGCCGCGCTCGCGGGGGAGTACGCGGCCGGCGGCGCCAGCGTCATCAGCGTGCTCACCGAGGGACGGCGCTTCGGCGGGTCCATCGACGACCTCAAGCGCGTGTCGGCCGCCGTCGAGGTCCCGGTCCTGCGGAAGGACTTCGTCGTCACGCCCTACCAGGTGTGGGAGGCGCGGGCCGCGGGCGCCGACCTCGTCCTGCTGCTCGCCATGGCGCTGGAGCAGCAGGCGCTCATCAGCCTCGTCGAGCGCGTCGAGTCCCTCGGCATGACGCCCCTCGTCGAGGTGCACGACGCCGAGGAGATCAGCCGCGCGGTCGACGCCGGCGCCAAGGTCGTCGGCGTCAACGCGCGCGACCTGCGCACCCTCGAGGTGGACCGGGCCAACTTCGCGCGGCTGAGCCCCCTCATCCCCGACGGCATCGTCCGCATCGCCGAGTCCGGCGTCCGCGGGCCCCACGACGTCATGGACTACGCCCGCGCCGGCGCCGACGCGGTCCTCGTGGGCGAGACCCTCGTCCGCGGACCCGACCCCCGCCGTGCCGTCGCGGACCTCGTCGCCGCCGGCTCCCACCCGAGCCTCCGCGTGACCCGGCCGTGACGCAGACCCCGCGCCTGACCGAGCAGCAGGGCACGCGCCTGCAGGACGCCGTCGGGCCGTACTTCGGCGAGTTCGGCGGCCGGTTCGTGCCCGAGGCGCTCGTGGCCGCGCTCGACGAGCTCGACGCGGCGTGGGCCTCGGCCCGGCAGGACCCGCAGTTCATGGGCGAGCTCGACGAGCTGCAGCGCACGTACACGGGCCGCCCCAGCCCCGTCACCCACGCCCGGCGCTTCGGTGAGCACGCGGGCGGCGCGACCGTCCTGCTCAAGCGGGAGGACCTCAACCACACGGGGTCCCACAAGATCAACAACGTGCTCGGGCAGGCGCTGCTGACGCGCCGGATGGGCAAGACCCGGGTCATCGCCGAGACCGGCGCGGGCCAGCACGGCGTCGCCACCGCGACCGCGGCCGCCCTCCTCGGGCTGGACTGCGTCGTGTACATGGGGGAGAAGGACACGGAGCGCCAGGCGCTCAACGTCGCCCGCATGCACCTGCTCGGCGCCGAGGTCGTGCCCGTCCGCACCGGCTCGCGCACGCTCAAGGACGCCATCAACGACGCCATGCGCGACTGGGTGGCCAACGTCGACAGCACGCACTACCTGCTCGGCACGGTCGCCGGTCCGCACCCGTTCCCCACCCTGGTGCGAGACCTGCACCGCGTCATCGGCGTGGAGGCGCGCCAGCAGGTGCTCGACGGCTGGGGCCGCCTGCCCGACGTCGTCGCCGCGTGCGTCGGCGGGGGCAGCAACGCGATCGGCATCTTCCACGCCTTCCTCGACGACCCGCAGGTCGAGCTGCTCGGCCTCGAGGCCGGGGGGGACGGCATCGAGTCGGGGCACCACGCGAGCTCCATCACCGGCGGGGCGCCGGGCGTGCTGCACGGCGCCCGCAGCTACCTGCTGCAGGACGAGGACGGGCAGACCGTCGACAGCCACTCGATCTCCGCCGGGCTGGACTACCCGGGTGTAGGGCCGGAGCACGCGTGGCTGCACGCGACCGGTCGCGCCCGCTACGAGCCGGTGACCGACGCCGACGCCATGGAGGCCTTCCGGCTGCTGTGCCGCACCGAGGGCATCATCCCCGCGATCGAGACCGCCCACGGGCTGGCCGGCGCGCTGCGCGAGGGTCGCCGGCTCGGACCCGACGGCATCGTGCTCGTGAACCTGTCCGGACGCGGCGACAAGGACGTCGCGACCGCGGCGCAGTGGTTCGACCTGTGAGCGCGGCACCGGGGACGCGCACGGCCGCGCAGGCGGTCGACGACGCCCGGGGGGAGGGCCGTGCCGCCCTCGTCGGCTACCTGCCCGTCGGCTTCCCCGACCTCGACACCTCGGTGGCGGCGATGGTCGCGCTCGCCCGCGCGGGCTGCGACGTGCTGGAGGTCGGCGTCCCGTACTCCGACCCCGTCATGGACGGGCCCGTCATCGCGGCCGCCGCCCACGAGGCCCTCGCCGGCGGCACGCGCGTCGCCGACGTGTTCGCCGCCGTCCGGACCCTGCGCGAGGAGTGCCCCGGCACCGCGGTCCTCGTCATGACGTACTGGAACCCGGTCGCACGGACCGGCGTCGACGGCTTCGCCCGCCGGCTCGCCGAGGCCGGGGGCGCGGGGCTCATCACCCCCGACCTCGTGCCCGACGAGGCGCAGGACTGGCTGCGGGCCAGCGACGAGCACGGCCTGGAGCGCGTGTTCCTCGTCGCGCCGTCCAGCTCGACCGAGCGGCTGCGCTCGACCGCCGCCGCGTGCACCGGCTTCACCTACGCCGCCTCGACCATGGGCGTGACGGGGGCGCGGACGAGCGTCGGGCAGGGGGCCGAGGACCTCGTGCGGCGCACGCGCGAGGCCGGCGCAGCCCGGGTGTGCGTCGGGCTCGGCGTCTCCACGCCCGAGCAGGCCCACGAGGTCGCGGCCTACGCTGACGGCGTCATCGTCGGCTCGGCCCTGGTGCGCGCGCTGGCCGGTACCGGCCCCGACGGCCGCGCGGGCGGCCCCGCGGCCGCGGGCGCCCTCGCCGAGCGGCTGGCCGCCGGCGTGCGCCG
>NZ_JBBAYJ010000040.1 GCF_037153975.1 Aquipuribacter sp. SD81 | reverse complement strand
CCGCCGTCGCGCAGCCGGACCAGCCGCGCCAGGCCCGGCGGGGCGCAGCGGGCGCGGGACTCCAACGCCACCACCGCACCCAGCGGGTCCAGCAGCAGCCGGGACACGAACACCCGCCCGTCCTCCTCCAGCGTGCGGGCGACGAGGTCCCGCGCCCACGCCGCCGGTACCGTCCCGACCGCCGCGCCGGCGCCCTCGAGGCGGGCGGGTTCGTCGTCCCCGGCCAGCAGAGCCCGATCGGTCATCACCAGCTGCACCGACACATCCGGCGCCGCAGGCGCTCCTGGACTTTCCTGGCCAGCAGCGCCGAGCACCGACGCCACGAGGGTGTCGGCCATCACCTGACCGCGCGACCGCTCGTCCCCGCCGTTCCTGGCCGTCTCCGCCGCCCGCTGCAACGCCACCTGCACGCTCACCGCCTGCCGCACCGGCAGCAGCGCCGTGAGGTACGCCATCGTGTCCGGCGCCGGACGCACGCTCACGCACCGCTCCTGCTCGGCCCGACGCGCCCGCGCCACCACCGAGCCCGCGTCCAGCCGGTAGGCGACCTGCTTCGCCCGCGCCACCAGGGCCCGGTCCGACAGCCGCTCCAGCTCCACCACGTCACCGGCGACCTCGGCGTCCACCACCGCCCGGTCGGCCCGGGTCAGCACCGCCGTCTCCCGCACCAGCAGCGTCGCCCGCCACTCACTCACACGACCCGCCTCCAGCGCGGCCAGGGTGCACGGCATCTCCTCCACCAGCGCCCGCGCCAACCCCAGGTAGCGCCCACCCCGGTGCGGGGACTCCCGCCGCGCCAACGCCACCTCCGACGCGACGCCCCGACCCCGCTCCCGCGCCGGCACCCCCGCCGCCGCCTCCGCCTCGCACCGCGACCGGTACAGGTCCGCCGCATCACGCGCCTGCGCCGCCGCAGCCGCCGCCTTCAGCTCCTCCAACGCGCGGATCCGGTCGACGCGCGCGGCGTCATCGACCGCCGGCCCCAGCCCCGCGAGCGCGCTGGCAGCCGCGAGCACCTCAGCGGCTGCACCGGACTCGAACACGTGTTCGATGCTACGCGGGACCACCGACAGCCGCCACCCACCCCGCACGGCCTGTGGAGGAGTGGCTCATCCTGAGCCGGCCGTCGCCAGCGCCCCCCGGAAGGTCCGGCGGTACGCCTGCGGTGACGTCCCCAGCCGCTGCGAGAAGTGGTGCCGCAGCGTGGTCGCCGCCCCGAGCCCGCTGCGGCGGGCGACCTCGTCGACGGGCAGGTCCGTGGTCTCCAGGAGCTGCTGCGCCCGGCTGACCCGCTGCCCCAGCAGCCAGGCGTGCGGCGTCGCGCCCGTCGCGGCCCGGAAGTGCCGCGCGAAGCTGCGCGGCGACATGAGAGCGCGCGCGGCCAGCTCCTCCACGCTCAGGTCCTCCTCCAGGTGGTGCTGCGCCCACGCGATCGTCTCGCGCAGGCACGAGGTGTCGTCGACCTCCGGCACGGCGGCCGCCACGTACTGCGCCTGACCGCCCTCGCGGTACGGCGGGACGACCATGCGCCGGGCGACGTCGTTGGCGACGGCCGCGCCGTGCTCGCGGCGCAGCAGGTACAGGCACATGTCGATGCCCGCGGCGGTCCCCGCGCTGGAGAAGATCGGGTCGTCGTCGACGTAGAGCACGTCCCGGTCGACGGTGACGGCCGGGTAGCGGCGGGCGAGCGCGTCGGCGTGCATCCAGTGCGTCGCGACCCGTCGCCCGTCGAGCAGGCCCGCGGCCGCCACGACGAACGCGCCGCTGCAGTGGCTCATGATGCGCCCGCCCCGGGCGACCGTGTCGCGCATCGCCTGCAGCAGCTCCTCGGGCGGCTCGGTGTCCGTGCGCTCCCACCCCAGCACGCAGACGAGGTCGGCCTCTGCGACCCGCTCCAGGCCGTGCTCGGCGACGACCTGCAGGCCGATGTCCGTACGGACCGGTCCGGGCTCGACGGCGGCGACGTCGAAGTCGTATCGCGGCAGGCCGTCGGCGGAGCGGTCGTAGCCGAAGACCTCCGAGACGACCCCCAGCCCGAAGGCGCCGACACCGTCGTACACGAGGGCGACCACGTTCTGCAGCACGACGACAGTGTGGCAGGAACTTGGCGCACGTGGGCAGTTCCGCCACTCGTCGGACGGCCTCCTGCGGCCGACCCTGGTCGTGGCCCCGCTCGGAGGCCCCACCCGGAGGAGGACGACATGACCACACCCGTCGCACTGGCCCTCGACGGCCTCGCGGACCTCGTCGGGCGCGTCGCGCTCGAGGACGCGGTCGACCGCGAGCGCACCGTCCTCGCCGACCTCGTGGTCCGCCTGGAGGAGGCGGCGGCCGCGGGTCTGGGCACCACGGACGGCGAGCCGCCCGTCGTGCTCGTGCGCCGCTTCGCCCGTGCCCACCGGCTGCTCACCCACGGCACGCCCGCCCCGGGCGTCCACGTCGAGGAGGTCTGCCACCTCACGCGCCTCCTGCGCGACAGCCGACAGGAGACGACGGCGCCGCTCGGGCGCTCTGCTGCCGCCGTGCCCGTCGGATCGTGAACGACCTGCTCGCGAGCGTCGCGCTCGTCGTCGCCTCCGTGGCGGTGCTCGCCGCGCTCGGGGGCCCGCCACCCGCGGCCACCGGTCCGCAGCCGTCGCCCACGGCGCTGGCGGGCGCCGTGCGGCGCGGCGTGCTGCGGCTGGACCACCTGACCCGCCGCAGCGGCACGGGTGTCGGGGGCCACCTCTAGCGTCGGGCCGTGCGGCTGCAGGTCGAGGACGTCGACGTCCGTCCGGCGAACGAGGTGCCCTTCGACGACGTCCTGACGGTCTTCGGCGAGCGGGGGTACCCCGCGCGCTGCCTGTGCCAGCGCTTCAAGGTGACGGGCTGGCTCTGGCGGGACACGGTCGTCGAGGAGCGCGTCGAGATGGCCCGGGTCTCCACCGGCTGCGACGACCCGGACGCGACGGAGACGAGCGGGCTCGTCGCCTACGTCGACGGCGAGCCGGCCGGGTGGGTGGCGGTCGAGCCGCGCACGGCCTACCCGAAGCTCTTCTCGCCCCAGTTCCACGTGCCGTGGCGGGGCCGGCACGAGGACCGGGACGACCCGTCGGTGTGGGCCGTGACGTGCTTCTGCGTGAGGCCGGGCTTCCGCGGCCGCGGCCTCACGTACGTGCTGGCCGAGGCGGCGGTCGAGCACGCCCGCACGAACGGGGCGAGCGCGGTCGAGGGCTACGGGATGCTCGTGGAGCCGGGACAGGACGTGACCTGGGGCGAGCTCTTCGTGGGCCCGGCTCAGGTCCTCGCCGCGGCCGGGTTCGAGCGGGTGAGCCACCCGACCAAGCGGCGGGTCGTCATGCGCCGCCAGCTGTGAGGACGCGGCTCACGGCAGGGCGCGGCGCAGCCCCGCGAGCAGGTCCGCCGCGGCCGCCCACGTCGCCTCGCCGGTCTCGAGCAGTCGCAGGTCGCCGACCAGCACCCGGACCAGGTCCGCCCAGCCGTGCGGGGCGAGGTCCGGCACGGCGTGCGGCGGCAGCCCCTCGGCCGCGCGGGCGAGGTCGGCGAGGTCCTGCACGTGGCCGCGGACGAGCTCGACCGGCACGCGCGCCGGGGCGAGCGCGTCCAGACGCGACACGACCCGTGCCGCCTCCCGCTCGGCCGCCTCGGCGGCGGTGCGGGGCTCGGGCAGCACGGGTCGTGTGCGGTGGGTCAGGCCGGGCCCGACGGCTCAGTCGGAGCCGCGGAGGATGGCGAGCAGGCGGAGGATCTCCAGGTACAGCCAGACGAGCGTGACCATGAGGCCGAACGCGGCGGTCCAGGCGTACTGGGCGGGCAGCCGGTTGCGGATGCCCTGCTCGATGAAGTCGAAGTCGAGCACGAGGAACAGCGACGCGAGCGTCACGCCGAGCAGCGACAGCCCGACCCCGAGGATGCCGGTGTCGAAGAAGAACGACGTGCCGGCGAACAGCACGAAGCCGATGTTGACGAGGCTGAAGATGAAGTAGCCGAGCGCCGCGATGAGCAGCACCTTCTTGAACCGGCCGCTGGCCCGGATGAGGCCCGTCCGGTAGGCCAGCAGCATGGCCGCGAAGGCGGCGAGCGTGCCGAGGACGGCCTGCGGGATGAGGTTCGGCGCGAAGGCGGCCGCGTAGAACGCGCTGATGGCCCCGACGAACGCACCCTCGACGGCCGCGTACAGGACCATGAGGCCCGGCTTCGGCGTCTTGGAGAAGGCGATCACCATGCCGAGCACGAGCGTGGCGATGATGCCGCCGATCCACAGCGGGAACAGCAGCGACGGCGGTGCGAGGAAGTAGACGGGGACGGCGACGGCGAGCAGGACGGCGAAGAGGATGCCGCCCTTGTTGACGACGTCCTCGATGGTCATGGGCCGCTCGCGGACCGCGGACGGCATGCCGTACTGGGACTCGAGCTGGTCCGACGACGGGGTCGCGACGTCGAAGGTGGCGTACCCACCACGGGTGAACGCCTCGTTCCGCGAGAACGCGGGGTTGCTGCTGCGCATGGTCTCCCTCCAGGTCGGGCCGCCCGCCTGCTGCGCCGGCCCTCCGCCCAGGTAACACCCCAGCGTGCGCGGGGGTTCCCGGACCTCAGAGACTACCGAAGCGGCCGGTCCGCGGCACCGTCGTCACCCGGGTGCCCCCGACGGGACTCGAACCCGTACTGCTGCGCTTTTAAGGCGCCTGCCTCTGCCGGTTGGGCTACGGGGGCGGGGCCGGCCTGCCCCGACGGTGCCCCCTCGGCGCCGCCGGCCAGCGCGGCCGCAGGACGACCGTAGAGGTAGCCCTGGCCGTGGCGGCACCCGAGCTGTCGCACGACCTCGTGCTGGGCGGGCGTCTCGATGCCCTCCGCGACGGTGTCGAGACCGAGCCCGGCCGCGAGCTCCGCGACCGCCGCGACGATGCGCCGGTCCGGCCCGTCGACCACCACCCGCTCGACGAAGGAGCGGTCGATCTTGACCGTGTCGACGGGCAGCGAGCGCAGGTGGGTGAGCGAGGAGTAGCCGGTGCCGAAGTCGTCGAGGGCGACGCCGACCCCCTCCGAGCGCAGCAGGTCCAGCTGCGGCACGACCCCGTCGATGTTGGGCACGACCGCGGACTCCGTCACCTCGACGGTGAGGTGGTCCGGCGGGAGCCCGGCCCGGGCCAGGCGGCGCAGCACCCGGCCGGCGAAGTCGGGCTCGGCGAGCTCCCGTCCGCTCACGTTGACGGCCATCCGCCGCTGCTGGGGGTCCCGGACGGCGGTGCCGATGGCCGTCGACATGACGAACCCGCCCATCCCCGTGACGAGGCCCGACTCCTCGGCCACGTCGAGGAACTCGGCCGGGCCGATCGTCACCCCCTCGACCCGGCGCACCATGCGCACGAGCGCCTCGTGGGCGAGCACCTGCCCGTCGCGCAGGTCCACGACCGGCTGGTAGACGACCGCGAGGCCGCCGCCGGTGAGCGCGGCGCGCAGCTCCTGCTCCACGAGGTGACGGTTCTCGACGACGGCCTGCAGCGCCTCGCCGAAGACGACGTGCCGGCGCCCGCCGTCGGCCTTGGCCCGGTACATGGCGATGTCCGCCTGGCGCAGCAGGCCCTCGGCGTCGGGGGCGCCAGCGCTGAGGTCGGACCGGGCGTCGCGCACGACGACGCCGATGCTCGCCGAGACGACCACGTCGCCGCGGCTCAGCGGCACGACGGGCTCGAGCACGGCGTGCACGCGGCGCAGGAGCGCCTCCAGCCGGTCGCCGTCCGGCAGTCGCGAGACGACGGCGAACTCGTCGCCGCCGAGCCGGGCGACGAGGTCGGCGCGTAGCCGGTGCAGCCGTCCCGCGACGTCGACGAGGAGCTCGTCGCCGACCGCGTGCCCGTGGGCGTCGTTGACGAGCTTGAAGCGGTCGAGGTCGAGCAGGAGCACGGCGACGGGCGGGCCGCCGTCGGCGTGGTCGGCGAGCGCCCGGGCGAGCCACTCCAGCAGGTCGACCCGGTTCGACAGCCCGGTCAGCGGGTCGCGGCGGGCCTGCGCCGCGAGCTGCGCCTCGGTGTCGACGCGCTCGGTGATGTCGTCCACGCGCAGGACCGCGAGGCCGTCGTCGCCCTCGCGTCCCGGCGCGGCGGCGAGCGGGGCGAGGTCGAGCACGCCCCACCGCGGCCGGCCCGGTGCGGCGATGCGGACGGTCACCGCTCTCGGGCGCTGCGCGCCGGACCCGTCGCCGGACCCGCCGGAGTGACCGGACGGGCCGGAGCGACCGGACGGGCCGGGCCGGCGCGAGCGCGGGGACACGGCGTCCAGCGCGACCCGCACCCGGCGGGCGCCCTCGGTGTCGGCGGGGTGGACGAGCGCGGTCACGGGCGCGCCGACGAGCTCTCTCGCGGCACGGCCGAGCACGTGGGTGAGCGCCGTGTTGACCTCGACGAGGCAGCCTGCCTCGGGACCGGCGACCGCGACGAGCCCGAGACCGCCGGGTGAGCGGTCGAAGGCGGCGGTGAAGCGACGGTGCGCGTCGTCCTCCGCGTCGTCGCGCACGAGCTCCCCGACCAGCTGGGCGAGCCGCAGCGCGGCGAGCACGAACACGGCGAAGCCGAGGAGGACGGCAGGCCGTGCGCTGTCCGGCAGCAGGTCGAGCAGGCCCGCGAGCAGGAGCAGCGGCGCGGCGACGAGGCCGACGCCGAGCAGCAGGAGCCGCCGGGCCGTCACCGCACGCGCACCGGGCCGCGTCGCCTGCAGCCGGGCCGCGGCGGCCCGTCGGGCCGCCTGACCGGCGAGGGGACGGGAGGCGGGGTGCCGGGCGGCCACGGCGAGCAGCGCGAGCGACAGCAGCAGGACGACCGCAGCGGCCGGTGTCACCGGCAGGTCGGCGAGGGAGCCGACGAGGTACACGACGTCGGTGACGAGCAGGCCGACCACCGCGGGCAGCAGGACCCAGCGCACGCCCGAGCGGTCCTCGCCGGTGAACAGCGGCGCGAGGCACGCGAGGAGGACGAGGTCGAGGAGGGGGAAGACGAGCAGCGGCAGGCCCTCGGCGGCCACCAGCAGCGAGACGGTGACCGCGACGAGCACGACGACGGCCGCGTCCACCGCCACCCACCGGTCCCGGCGCCGGACCCGCGTCTCGGTGAGCCCGACCACCCCGACGAGCATCGGCAGGAAGGCGAGCAGGTGCAGCAGCGACCGCAGGGGCAGGGTGCCGGTGCCCGGCAGCGCGTCGAGCGCGGGCTGCACGGCGGGGGCGGCCAGCACGGCGGCGGTGGCCAGCAGCGCGGTGCCCGCGCCGAGCCAGCGCCACGGCGAGCCCCGCCCCTCCCACGGTCCGCTCCACACGAGCACGACGCAGCCGAGCGCCAGCGCCGCCCACCCGCCGATCCGGACGGGACCGGGTGGCAGCAGGAGCACCGCGACGGCAGACGGCGGCACGACGAGCGCCGGCACGGGCCACGGAACTCCCACACGCTGAGTCAACACTCCGTTGCCCTCCGCTGACACCCGAAAACGCCGTCGTGTTACGTGCCGGACGGCGCCGCCACGTCCGCTACGCGCGGATGGCGCGGTTCGTCCCCCCGCCCGGGTCGGCCGGGCCGTCCTCGCACGCGGCGCGGGCGGCGACGAGGACGTCGTCGAGCATCGCCTCGGTGAGACGGCCGGTGAAGGTGTTCTGCTGGCTCACGTGGTAGCTGCCGAGCAGCACGAGCGGGGCGGCGCCGGCGGGGGCGTCCGGGCCCGGGGGCAGCACCGCCGTGGCCCCGTGGGAGAAGCGCGGGCGCGGTCGCGGCACGCGCCAGCCCAGCCGGGCGAAGGTGCCGAGCCCCTGCTGCCAGCCGAACCCGCCGAGCACGAGCACCGCGCGCAGCCGCGGGGTGAGCAGGCGGACCTCCGCGTCCAGCCACGGCGCGCACGTGTCGCGCTCGGCCGGCGTGGGGGCGTTGCCCGGCGGGGCGCAGCGCACCGCTGCGCTCACCCACGCGTCGTCGAGGCGCAGGCCGTCGTCGGGGGACACGCTCGTGGGCTGGTTCGCCCAGCCCGTGCGGTGCAGCGCCGCGAACAGGAAGTCGCCCGAGCGGTCGCCGGTGAAGACGCGGCCCGTCCGGTTCGCGCCGTGGGCGGCGGGCGCGAGCCCCAGCACGAGCAGCCGCGCGGCCGGGTCGCCGAACCCCGGCACGGGCCGTCCCCAGTAGTCCTGGTCGGCGAAGGCGGCGCGCCTCGTCACGGCGACGTGCTCCCGCCACGTCACCAGGCGGGGGCAGGCCCGGCAACCGGCCATCTGCCGGCCCAGCGACGCCAGGTCGGCGGCGTCGGGCCGCGGCAGGACGCCGCCCGCCTCGGCGGGCTCGGAGCGGGCCGTCACGAGCCGACACCGTAGGCGACCGCGCGGTGCGTCACCCACCGTCTGCGGCGCCGCACGGAGATCCGGACGGACCGGGAGGTTTGCGACGGCGGGAGGCGGGGTACCGACGGTTCGCCACGCCTTCCGGGGCAACGGGCCCTCGTGCGAGCGCAGAGGCGGGACGCGTGGAGGCATACGGGCTGCGCCTGCGCCACGGGGGGCGCGGCGCAGCCCGTGGCGTACGGCCTCAGCGCCGGTCGAGGAGGCTCCACGCGACCCCGTCGAGGATGTCGTGCTCGCTCGCGCGGGCGGTCGCCACCCCGCTGCGCGCGGCGACGCGCCGCAGCACCTGCTGCCACACGAGCGCGCCCGCACCGATGACGTCGACCCGGCCGGGGTGCATGAAGCCGCGCGCGGCGCGGGCGTCACGGTCGGCGACGAGCAGCCGCTCCGCGGCGTCGAGCACGACGGGGACCGGCAGCTCCGCGCCGTGGATGCGGGCGGAGTCGTACCCGCGCAGGCCCAGCGCCTCCGCGGTCACCGTGGTGACGGAGCCGGCCAGCCCGACGAGCGCCCGCACGCCTCTGAGGTCGACGACCTCCTCGACCGCGTCGAGGGCCGCCTCCACGTCGGCCCGGGCCGCCTCGACCTGCTCGCGCGTGGGCGGGTCGCCGTGCAGGTGCCGCTCGGTGAGCCGGACGCAGCCGACGTCGACGGAGCGGGAGCGCAGCCCCTCCCCCGTCGGGCCGGGGAGCCGGTCGCCGACGACGACCTCCGTCGACCCGCCGCCGATGTCGACGACGCACCACGGCCCGGCCTGCGACGACGCCAGCTCCCGGACGGCGCCGGTGAACGACAGGGCCGCTTCCTCCTCCCCCGGCACCACCTCCGGCTCCACGCCGAGGCGCTCCCGCACGCCCGCGACGAACACGTCGGCGTTCGACGCGTCGCGCGACGCGCTGGTCGCCACGAACCGGACGTGCTGCGCCCCGAGGTCGCGCAGGAGACCGGCGTACTCGTCGACGGCGGCGAAGGTGCGTGCGAGCGCCGCGTCGGACAGCCGGCCCGTCGCGTCGACACCCTCGCCGAGCCGCACGACGCGCATGAGGCGGGTCACGTCGGCCTGGGTGCCGGCCCCGGGGTCGAGGTCGGTGACGAGGAGCCGGATCGAGTTGGTGCCGCAGTCGACGGCGGCCACGCGGGTCACGGGCCGCATCCTCCCAGTCGCGCGAGCGGGCCCGCCTGACAGGCTGGTGCCGTGGGCGGACCGTTCGAGCGCGACGTCGTCGTCGTCGGGTCGGGGCCGAACGGCCTCGCGGCGGCGTGGACGCTCGCCTCGGCGGGCCTCGACGTCGAGCTCGTCGAGGGCGCCGACACGCTCGGCGGGGGCACCCGCAGCGCCGAGCTCACGCTGCCGGGCGTGCTCCACGACGTGTGCTCCGCCGCGCACCCGCTCGCGGCCGCCGCGCCGTTCCTCGCCCCCGGCGGCGGCCCCGACGGCACGGGCTTCGACCTCGCCGCGCACGGGGTGCGCCTGCTGCAGCCACGGGTCCCGCTCGCACACGCGATGGACGGCGGCCGCTTCGCGGTCCTCCACCGCCGCCTCGAGGACACCGTCGACGACCTCGACGACCTCGCGCCGGGCGACGGCCGGTCCTGGCGACGCGTCGTCGGCCCGCTCGTGGCCGACGCGGACACGCTCGTGCGTGCCCTCACCTCCGACCTGCGACGGGTACCGATCGAGCCGCGGAGGCTCGCGACCCTCGCGCGGTTCGGCCTCACGATCGCGGGCGGCGTGCCGGGCTTCGCGCGCCGGTTCCGCGGTCCCGCGCCCGGGGCGCTGCTCGCCGGCAGCGCGGCCCACACCGCCCTCCGCCTCGACGGACCCGTCCCGAGCCCGGCCCCGGCGGCGGCCGGGATGCTGCTGAACGTGCTCGGTCACGCCGCCGGCTGGCCGGTGGTGGAGGGCGGCAGCCAGCGCATCGCCGACGCCGTCGTCGCCGACCTGCGCCGGCTCGGGGCGACGGTGCGGACCGGGGAGTGGGTGCACGACCTGCGCCAGCTGCCGCGCGCCCGCGCCACGCTGCTCGACCTGTCCCCCGCGCAGCTCGACGCACTCGGCGGCGACGCGCTCCCGCCGTCGTACCGGCGGGCGCTGCGCCGCTACCGCTACGGCGCGGGCGCGAGCACCGTCCACCTCGTGACGTCGGAGCCGCTGCCGTGGGCGGACCCGCGGGCGCGTGAGGCGGGAACGGTCCACCTCGGCGGGCCGGGCGCCGAGGTCGCGGCGGCGGAGGCCGCGGTCGCCGACGGCCGGCACGCCGCGCACCCCTTCGTGCTGCTCGTGCAGCCGTCGGTCGTCGACCCGACCCGCGCGCCCGAGGGGCTGCACCCGGTGTGGGCGTACTGCCACGTGCCGGCGGGCTCCGACGTCGACGTCACCGACGTCCTCCTGCGCCGGATCGAGCGGTACGCGCCCGGTGCCCGCGACACCGTCGTGGCGACCGCGGTGCGCCCGGCGGCGCGGCTGGCGCTGGACAACCCGGTGCACGTCGGCGGCGACGTCGCCGTCGGCGAGACGACGCTGCGGCAGGTGCTCGCCCGTCCTGTGCCGCGCTGGGACCCCTACCGGACGCCCCTGGACGGTGTGTGGCTGTGCTCGTCGGCGACCCCGCCGGGGCCCGGGGTGCACGGCATGTGCGGCGTGCACGCCGCACGCTCGGTGCTGCGGCACCTGGCCGGCTCACGACGCGTCTGAGCCGGTGGCCGCCTCGTCCTCGTCGGGCGCGGGTCGCTGACCGAGGAAGTAGGCCCCCAGCGCGCCCGCGAGCGTGGCGAACACCACGACGGAGTAGACGCCGAGCACGACCTCGAGGACCCGGGCCACCGCCCCGGGCGCCTCGAGCGGGTCGCCGGTGATGGTGGCGAGCGCGGCGTCGTGCAGAGCCGCGGCGAAGGAGTCGTGCTCGCCGAGCACGAGCAGCAGCTGGCTGGAGGCGAGCACGACGACGGCGGTGACGAGCGCGAGCCACGTCACGCGTCCCGACAGGAGCCGCCCGCCGGAGCGCGACCCGCGAACCGCCGCGGACAGCACGCTGCCCACCCGGGCGACGCGCGCCACGCGTGTGAACCGCAGCAGCGTGAGGGCGCGGGCGAAGCGGAGGAACGGCACGAGCAGGAACAGCACCTGCCACCAGTTCCGCCGCCAGAACCGCCGCTGGTCCTGCGCGACCCACGCGCGCAGCACGAACTCCGCGACGAAGACGCCCCACAGCAGCCAGCCGGCGACCTGCAGCACCCGCTGCGTCGCGGGGTCGGTGGCGAGGACCTGCGCGAGCACGAGCAGGAGGAACAGCAGCCCGAGCACGCTCATGGGCCGGTCGAGGCGCCGGGCGAGCCGTTCGGCGGTGCCGGGGCCGCGGGGGGCGGTGTCCGTGGTGGTGGTCATCGCAGACGACGTACCCCCTCGCGGGGCCGGGCACCCGTCACGGGCGCGACCGCGGCCGCGCCGGCAGGGCGTGCGGCCACCTCGGCAGGGCGCCGCGGCGTCGTCGGCAGGGCGCCGAGCCCTCGCCGGCGGTCGGTCGTGCACGACTGTCCTGAGGGACGGTGCCGCGCAGGTGGCTCACGAACGACCGTGTCGTGCACAACCGTGTCGTGCACAACCGTGTCGTGCGCGACGGCCCTGAGGCACGGTGCCGCGCAGGCGGCTCACGAACGACCGTGTGGTGCACAACCGTGTCGTGCGCGATGCAGTCGTGCGCGATGCAGTCGTGCGCGAGCGGTTGCGGGAGCGACTCGCCTCCGGATGGTCGTGCACGACCTACCCCGGGCGCTTGACGCCTCTCGGGCGCACGACCCACCCGAGGCAGGTCGAGGCCGTCACCTCACACGCACGGCCCGTCGACCCACCAGTCCGGCAGCAGGGCGATCGCCTCGTCCCCGAGCGGGTTGACCCCCGGCCCGGCCGCGAGCGCGTGGGCGACGAGCACGTGCAGGCACTTGACCCGGGTGGGCATGCCGCCCGCGCTCACGCCGTCGATCTCGGGCACGTCGCCGAGCTCGGCGCGCTCGGCGAGGTAGCGCTCGTGCGCGGCGCGGTAGGCGGCCGCCAGCTCGGGGTCGGCCTCCAGCCGCTCCGTCATGTCCCGCATGAGGCCGGAGGACTCCAGCGTGCTGACGGCGGACGCCGCACGCGGGCAGGTGAGGTAGTAGCTCGTGGGGAACGGCGTCCCGTCGGGCAGGCGCGGGGCCGTGCGGACGACGTCCGGGTTCCCGCACGGGCAGCGGTGGGCGACGGCGACGACGCCGCGGGCGGGACGGCCGAGCTGCGCCCCCACGGTGGCGACGTCGTGCGCGGCCACCGGCGACGGCTCAGCCACCGGCGGAGGGCGCGGGCGACGGCTCGGTCACGCCGTCGGACACCACGGGCGCGTCGAGCACCGGGTCGCCGGCCGCACCGGCCCCGACGGCCTCGACGCTGGACCACAGCCGGCCGTACCAGGTGCCCTCGGGTGCGGCGTCAGGACGCTCGAGCGTGCCCGGGAGGGCACCGTCGGCCGTACCGTCGGCCGCACCGGGCGCGCCGTCGGTCCCGGCGGCCACCTCGTCAGCCCCGAGGGACGTCCGCGGCTCGGGCACGACGTAGCCGACCTCGCCGGGGCGCACGAGGCCGAGCCGCTCGCGCGCCTGCGCGGCGACGTACGCCTCGTCGTCCCACAGCTCGAGGTCGCCCTCGAGCCGGTCGACGGCGGCCTCGCGCTCGGCGATCTCGGCGCGCACCTCGGCGATGTCCTGCTGCTGCTGCACGTACAGGCGCAGCGGCGGGGCGAGGACGAGCGCGCACACCACGCCGAGGGCGAGGAGCACGACGACGCGACGGGTCCGGGCCCCGCGGGGGTCCCGGCCGCGCGTCGTCGCGCTCCTCGTCACGGTCGGCGCCTCAGTCGCGCCGGTAGCGCGGGAACGCACCCGCACCGGCGTAGACGGCGGCGTCGTCGAGCAGCTCCTCGATGCGGAGCAGCTGGTTGTACTTCGCGACCCGGTCGGTGCGCGCGGGCGCACCGGTCTTGATCTGGCCGCAGTTCGTCGCGACCGCGAGGTCGGCGATCGTGGTGTCCTCGGTCTCGCCCGAGCGGTGGCTCATCATGCAGCGGAAGCCGTTGCGGTGGGCGAGGTCGACGGCGTCGAGGGTCTCGGTCAGCGTGCCGATCTGGTTGACCTTGACGAGCAGCGCGTTGGCGGCGCCCGCGTCGATGCCGCGCTGCAGGCGCGTCGGGTTGGTGACGAACAGGTCGTCGCCGACGATCTGCACCTTGTCGCCCACGCGCTCGACGAGCGCGCCCCAGCCCTCCCAGTCCTCCTCGTCCAGCGGGTCCTCGATGGACACCAGCGGATAGGAGGCCACGAGGTCGGCGTAGAAGTCGACCATCTGCTCGCTCGAGCGGCTCTGGCCCTCGAAGGAGTACGAGCCGTCGGAGTGCAGCTCGGTCGCGGCGACGTCGAGGGCGAGCACGAGGTCGTCGCCGAGGCGGAAGCCGGCCTTCTCGACCGCGACGCCGATGAGGTCGAGGGCCTCGCGGCTGCTCGCGACGCTGGGCGCGAACCCGCCCTCGTCGCCGAGGCCGGTCGACAGGCCGCGGCTCTTCAGCACCGACTTGAGCGCGTGGTAGGTCTCCGCGCCCATGCGCAGCGCCTCCGCGAACGACGGCGCGCTGACCGGGGCGACCATGAACTCCTGGATGTCGACACCGGAGTCGGCGTGGGCGCCGCCGTTGAGGATGTTCATCATCGGCACGGGCAGCACGTGGGCGTTCGGGCCGCCGACGTAGCGGAACAGCGGCAGGCCGGCGCTCGCGGCGGCCGCCTTCGCGACGGCGAGGGAGACGCCGAGGATCGCGTTCGCGCCGAGCGTGCCCTTGTTGGGGGTGCCGTCGAGGTCGAGCATCGCCTGGTCGACGAGGCGCTGCTCGTCCGCGTCGTAGCCGACGAGCTCGGGACCGATCTCGTCGAGGACGGCGTCGACGGCGTTCTGCACGCCCTTGCCGAGGTAGCGGGCGGAGTCGCCGTCGCGGCGCTCGACGGCCTCGAACGCGCCGGTGCTCGCGCCGGACGGCACCGCCGCGCGCTCGAGCGTGCCGTCGTCGAGCTCGACCTCGACCTCGACGGTGGGGTTGCCGCGGGAGTCGAGGATCTCGCGGGCGCCGATGGCTTCGATGGTGGCCACTGCGGGGCTCCTTCGTCTGGGGGGAAGCGAGGGCGGGGCCGCCGGCGTGCCCCGGCGGGGCGTGGCGCCCCGACCGTCCACCGAGCCTACCGACGTGGGCGCCGCCACCCGCGCGGGCGCGCCCGGCGTGGGACGGCGAGGTGCCGACGGGGTGCCGACGGGGTCCCGCTCAGGGGGCGAGCGGGGCCTCGGGGGCGTCCTCGGTGACGGTCGCGGTGGCCGTGACGGTGCTCGTCGCGGTGACCGTGCTGACGGCCGTGCGCGTGGCCGTCGCGGTCGCGGTCGTCGTCGCGGTCGCCGTCGTCGTCGCGGTCGCGGTCGTCGTGGCCGTCGCGCGCGCGGTGGTGGTGGAGCGCGCGGTCGTGGTTGCGCGGGCGGTCTGGGTGACGCGCACGGGGGCACTGTCCGCGCCTGCCGCGACGACGAGGGTGACGGTCGACCCCAGCCGCTGGTCGGTCGTGGGGCCGGGCTGCATGTCGATGACGACGCCCGCCTCGTCGTCATCGCTCGCGCGCTCCTGCACCTCGACCTCGAAGCCGGCGCCGGTGACCTGCGCGACCGCCTCCCCGGAGTCGAGGCCGACCACGGGCGGGACGAGGTTGGACCCGCTCGCGACGAAGAGGTCGACCGAGCTGCCCTCCGGGCGCACCTCACCGAGGCCCGGGTCGGACTCGATGACCGTGCCCTCCGGCGACGTCGAGGGCACCTCCAGGACGGTGCCGACCGTCAGGCCCGCTTCCTGCAGGCGGTCACCGGCCTGGGCGAGGGTGTCGCCGCGCAGGTTCGGGACCGACGTGGAGTCCGGGCCGCTGGAGATGATGAGGACGACCTGCGAGCCGGACGGGGCCGACTCCCCCGACGGCGGGTCGGTGCCGAGCACGGCTCCGCGCGGCACGTCGGTGCTCGGCAGGGCCTCGGTGTCGCCGACGGCGAGCCCGGCCGAGCCGAGCCGCTCCGTCGCGACCTCCACCGTGAGCCCCGCGGTGCGCGGGACGGTGGTCGGGGCGCCGACCTCCTGGCTCGTGCCGCCGCCGCCCGGGCTGAAGGCGGCGGTGCCGAGGTACACGCTGAGCAGGACGAGCGCGAGCATGCCGGCGAGCACGACGAGCCCCCGCCGGCTCGTGAGGACGTGGCGGGCCGCCTCGCCGAGCCGGTGGCGCAGGCCGACCGGCTCCCGGCCGTCCGTCCCGGACCCGGCGGCGGACCCGTCGCCGTCGGTCGGGCCGCCGGAGCGGTCGCCGTCGGGCGGGGCGCCGACGGCACCGTGGGCGCCACCGGGTCCCGGCTCGCCGTCGCCGCGCGGGCCGTCGACCCCGTTCAGCCCGGCGGCCGCCGCCCCCGCGGCC
>NZ_JBBAYJ010000039.1 GCF_037153975.1 Aquipuribacter sp. SD81 | reverse complement strand
GCTCCGATCCGACTTGCCGCGGGCGCCACCGACGGGGGGCGGCGGCGTGCGGGCGGGAGGCGCGGGGCCGGGGACGGCCGGGCCGGCGGCGCCGTCGTGGCCGCCGGGACCGAGCGCGCTGTCCGTGCGGGGACCGCCGGCAGCGGCGGCAGCGCCGTCCGTGCCGGCCGTGCCGGCCGTGCCGGCCGTGCCGTCCGCGCCGTCCACGCCGGTGGAGCCGTCCGTACCGGCAGTGCCGTCCGTGTCGTCCGGACCGGGGGCGCCGTCGGGCTCGACCGCCCACCCGTCGGGCCGGGTGGCGACCGGCCCGGCCCCGGGGTCGGCACCCGCGCGCCGCGGCAGGGTCATGACGAAGTGGGCGCCCTGCCCCGGGTGCCCCCACACGTCGAGACGGCCGCCGTGCAGGCGGGTGTCCTCCAGCGAGATGGCGAGGCCCAGACCCGTCCCGCCGGTCGTCCGGGCGCGTGCGGGGTCCGCGCGCCAGAACCGGTCGAAGACCCGCTCGAGCTGCGACGGGTCGAGCCCGACGCCGCGGTCCCGCACCCCGACCGCGACGGCCTGCGCGTCCGCCGCGACGGTGACGGTGACGTCGGTGCCCTCGGCGTGCTCCACGGCGTTCGTCACGAGGTTGCGCACGACCCTGGCCACCCGGCGCTGGTCGACCTCGGCCATGGTCGGCTGGGCGGGAGCGTGCACGTCCAGGCGGACGCCCCTGGCCTCGGCGATGGGCTCCGCGGTGGCCGCCGCCCGGCGCACCACGTCGGCGACGTCGACGGCCTCCACGTCGAGCTCGGCCGCGCCCGCGTCGTAGCGGCTCACCTCGAGCAGGTCCGCGAGCAGGGCCTCGAAGCGGTCGATCTGGGTCTGCAGCAGCTCGACGCTGCGCGAGGTGTCGGGGTCGAACTCGTGGCGGCGGTCGTGGAGCAGGTCCGCGGCCATGCGGATGGTCGTCAGCGGCGTGCGGAGCTCGTGGGACACGTCGCTCACGAAGCGCTGCTGCAGGTGCGAGAGCTGCTCGAGCTGGACGATCTGCCGCTGCAGGCTGTCGGCCATGGCGTTGAAGCTGCGCGACAGGGCGGCGAGGTCGTCCTCGCCGCGCTCGGCCATGCGCACGTCGAGCTGCCCGCCGGCGAGCCGCTGCGACGTGCCGGCCGCCTCCCGGACGGGTTCGACGACGAGCCTGGTGACGAGCCACGCGACCCCGCCGACGAGGAGCACGAGGGCGACCTGGCCGAGCAGCAGCGCGCGCTCGACGACCGCGAGGCTCGCCTGCTCCTGCTGCAGGCGGTACACGAGGAAGAGGTCGTGCTCCCCCGACAGGGGCAGCTGGACCCGGGTGCCGACGGCGATCGCCGGCGCACCGTCGTCGGGCCCGGTCGAGCGGATCTCGAGCAGCTGCGACCACTGCCGCTCGGGGTCCGCGGCCACGGCCTCGCGCAGGGCGGGGGTGATGGTGGTCGGCAGCAGGCTCGGGCTGAAGCGGTCCCGCAGCGTGACGGCGCGCTCGTTGCCCTCCGCCCGCAGCAGCACGACCTCGCGCAGCTGCTGGGCCCCGCTGCCCTCCAGGCGCGGCAGCAGGTCGTTGACGAGCTGCTGCTCCGCGTCGGCGTTCTGCGCCGGGGACTGGTCCAGCGACTCCTGGGCGCGTGCGACCTGGGCCTGGGCGTCGACGAGGGCGTCCTGCTGGCGCTGCTGCACGAGCCCGTCGGCGACGTCCTTCATGACGAGCTGGCCGACCGCGACGACGACGAGGGCGCCGAGCGCGACCGTCAGCACGACCACCCGGACGTGCAGCGACCGGCGCCACCGCCGCGCGGCGGCGCCGAGCACTGCCCGCAGCCGGCTCAGCGCGCCGGCTCCTCGACGTCCGGAGTGCCCGCCCGGTAGCCCACGCCCCGCACCGTGAGGACGAAGCGCGGGTTCTCCGGGTCGCGCTCGATCTTGGCGCGCAGCCGCTGCACGTGGACGTTGACCAGGCGCGTGTCCGCGGCGTGCTGGTAGCCCCACACCTGCTCCAGCAGCGCCTCGCGGGTGAACACCTGCCACGGCTTGCGCGCGAGCGCGACGAGCAGGTCGAACTCCAGCGGGGTCAGCGCGACCGGCTCGCCGGCACGCTCGACGCTGTGGCCGGGCACGTCGACCACGAGGTCCCCGATGCGCAGCACCTCGGGCGCGACGGCGTCGCTGCGGCGCAGCCGCGCCCGCACGCGGGCGACCAGCTCCTTGGGCTTGAACGGTTTGACCACGTAGTCGTCGGCGCCGGACTCCAGGCCCAGCACGACGTCGACCGTGTCCGACTTCGCCGTCAGCATGACGATCGGGGTGCCGGACTCCGCCCGGATCTGCTGCGCCACGGTGATGCCGTCGACCCCGGGCAGCATGACGTCGAGGAGGACGACGTCGGGCTTGCGGGCGCGGAACTCCTCCAGCGCCCTGGCCCCGTCGGCGCAGAACACCGCCTCCAGGCCCTCGCCCCGCAGGACGATGCCGAGCATCTCGGACAGGGCGGGGTCGTCGTCGACGACCAGGACACGGCCACGCATGCGCCCATGATGGGGCATCCGGGCCCCGTGTCCCGGGTGCGTGGCACGATGAGCGTGCCGGACGGGGCCGCACGGGCCCGCGGCGTCACCGGGGAGGGCAGGGCGCGTGAGCACACCGCCGCCGGAGTGGGTCACGCCCGAGCAGCCGGCCGCCGGCCCGCAGGGCTGGGGCCCCGCGCCGTCCGCGTCGCCGTGGGGACCGGCCCCGACGGGGCCCGCGGCCGGCGGGCCGGGCGCCCCGGGCGGGCGGCCCGGGCAGACCGGGCAGGGCTGGTCGACCCTCGGCGCGGGCGAGCGGCCGGCGCACGGCAGCGTGCTGACCCGTCGCGGCATCGTGGCCCTCAAGCCGCTCGGCTTCGCCGACTTCTTCGACGGCGCCTTCCGCGCCATCCGCCACAACCCCCGCGTCATGATCGGCCTGACCGCGCTCGTCCTCGGCGTCACCAACCTGCTCGTCGCGCTGCCCGCGACCGCGGCGCTGGGCTCGGTCGGCTTCGGCACCGACCCGGACGCCGAGCCGACTACCGCCCAGCTGACGGGGCTGTTCGGCGGCCTGCTCGCGCTCGTGCCCGCGACGTTCCTGCAGTCGGTCGCGGTGGTCGTCCTCACCGGCATGCTCATCCTGTCGGTGACGCAGAGCGTGGTGGACCGCCGCACGTCGCTCGGCGAGCTGTGGGCCCGCGCCCGCGGGCGGGTGTGGCCGCTCATCGGCTGGTCGGTGCTGCAGGCGGTCGGTCTCGCCCTGCTCACGGCCGTCGCGCTCGGCCCCGCGGTCGCGCTGTTCGTCGTCGAGGAGCTCGTCGGCGGCGCGGCCGCGCTGCTCGTGCTCGGGCTGCTCGGCCTCGCCGTGGGCACGTGGCTGTACGTCGTGCTCGCGTTCGTGCCGGTCCTCATCGTCGTGGAGCGGCTGGGGGTGGTCGCGGCCGTCCGCCGCTCCTACGCCCTCGTGCGCGGCGCGTTCTGGAAGGTCCTCGGCATCCTGCTGCTGACGGGGCTGCTCACGAGCATCGTGTCGCAGACCCTCGCGACGCCCTTCAGCCTCGTGGGCGGCGTGGGCCTCGTTGCCCTGGAGAGCAGGCCGGTCCTCGCGGGCATCGTCTACGGCGCGTCGATCGTGCTGGGCAGCACGGTCGGCCTCGTGCTGGCGGTGCCCTTCCTCGCCGCCGTCGTCGCCCTGCTGTACGTCGACCGCCGCATCCGCCTCGAGGGCCTCGACGTCGCGCTCGCCCGCGTCCTGCAGGACGAGCAGGCGTGACCCCACGCCTCGCGGCGTCGCTGCTCCCCGGCGCGGGGGTCGTGGAGCCCGACCGCGGCACCGCACGCTCGTGGGCGGTCGAGGAGCTCGCGCGCCGCGAGTACACGCAGGCGCAGCCCAACCTGCTTCAGCGGGCCCTGCTGTGGCTGTGGGACCGCCTGCAGCAGGCGCTGGACGGCGCGAGCGCGTCGGGCTCCGCCGGCGCCCTCGTGATCGGCCTGCTCGCCGTCGTCGTCGTGGTCGTCCTCGCCCTCGTCCTCGCCGGCCCGCTGCGGGCCGCGCGGGCGGCCCGCCCGTCGGCGGAGGTCTTCGGCACGCTCACCCGCACGGCCGCGGAGCACCGCGCGGCCGCGGCCGCGGCCGCGGGCGCCGGGCGCTGGGGGGAGGCGGTGCAGGAGCGGTTCCGCGCCGTCGCCCGGTCGCTTGAGGAGCGCGCCGTGCTGGACCGCAGGCCGGGCCGGACCGCGAGCGAGGTCGCGGTCGAGGTGGGCGACCTCCTGCCGGGCACCGGCGACCCGCTCCGCGCCGCGGCCCGCGCCTTCGACGACGTCACGTACGGCGAGCTGCCCGGCGACGAGGCCGCCTACCGCACGTGCGCCGAGGCCGACGACCTCGTCGCCCGGACGAGGCCCCGGCACGAGCCGGTCCCCGCCGGCGCCGCGCCGGCGCGGGGACCGTCGTGACACCGCGGGCCGCGCCCGACCTCGCCGACCGCGAGCCCGTCACGGGGCAGGACCTCATCGGCATGGACGCCCGGAGCGACCCCGCGGGCGCGGACGGCGCGGACGGCACCGACGGCGCGGACGGCACCGGCGACCCGGCCGCGGTGCAGTGGTGGCGGCGCAACCGCTCCCTCGTCGTCATCGTGGTCGTCCTGCTCCTCGGGGTCGCGCTCGTCGTGGCGGGGACGCCCCGCGGGGCCGAGGACCCGCTCTCGCCGACGAGCGCCGCACCGGACGGCGCCCGCGCCCTCGCGCAGGTGCTGCAGCGGCAGGGCGTGGAGGTGCGAGAGCAGACGGGCTTCGACGCCGTGGTGTCCGAGGCCGGTCCGGGCAGCACGCTGCTGCTGCTCGACGGGCAGGTGCTCGACCCGTCCCGGCTGCGCGAGCTGCGGGACACCGGCGCGGACGTCGTCCTCGTCGAGCCCACCCTGCCCGTGCTGCGCGTGCTCGCACCGGAGGTGACGATCGCGGGGGTGGCGGGCGACTACGTCGCACCGCCGGGGTGCGAGGACCCCGACGCCGTGGCCGCGGGCGAGGCGAGGGCCGGCTCCAGCCGCTACGTGCCCTCCGAGGGCACCGCGGTGCCGGGCGTCGAGGGTGAGCCGGCGTCGCGGACCGCGACGGTCGAGGTCTGCTACGGCGACGGGACCCGCGACGGCGCGGGCTCCTACGCGTCCGTGACGGAGCCGGACGGCTCGCGCCGCGTCGTCGTGCACGGCCAGCCCGACGTGCTCGTCAACGAGTTCCTCGCCCAGGAGGGCGACGCCGCCCTCGCGCTGCGCAGCCTCGGGGAGCAGCCCGTCCTGCACTGGTACCGGGTCGACCCCTTCGACGTCGCGCTCGGCACGTCCGACGGGGTGCCGCCCTCCCCGGTCGACCTGCTGCCCGCGTGGGTCGGCTGGGTGGTCGCGCAGCTCGTCGTCGTCCTCGTCGTGGTGCTCGTGTGGCGCGCCCGCCGGCTCGGACGGCTCGTGCCCGAGCGGCTGCCGGCCGTCGTCCGCTCGGTGGAGACCACCGAGGGACGCGCCCGCCTGTACCGCGGGTCAGGGGCGCGCGGGGCGGCCGCCCGCACGCTGCGGCGGGCGAGCCTGCAGCGGCTGTCGGCACGCCTGGGCGGCTCGCGCGGCGCGGACGCGGCGTCGGTCGCCCGCCTCGCCGCCGCCCGCAGCGGCCGGGACCCCGTGGCCGTCGCGGAGCTGCTCACCGGCCCCGACCCCCGCGACGACGCCGCCCTCGTGCGGCTCGCCGACGACCTGGACGCGCTCGAACGAGAGGTGACCCGCACGTGACCGACCAGCAGCCGGAGGAGACCACCGTGACCAGCAGCACCGAGCACCCCCACCCCGCGAGCGCGTCGGACGACCCGCGCGCGGCGCTGCAGCGGGTGCCGGTGGAGGTCGGCAAGGCGGTGGTGGGGCAGCAGGCCGTCGTCACCGGCCTCGTCATCGCCCTGCTGTGCCGCGGGCACGTGCTGCTCGAGGGCGTGCCGGGGGTCGCGAAGACCCTCACCGTGCGCGCGCTGTCGGCGGCGCTGCGGCTGCGGACGACGCGCGTCCAGTTCACGCCGGACCTCATGCCCGGCGACGTGACGGGCTCGCTCGTCTACGACGCCCGCACCGCGCAGTTCAACTTCCGCGAGGGGCCGGTGTTCACCAACCTGCTGCTCGCCGACGAGATCAACCGGACGCCGCCGAAGACCCAGGCGTCGCTGCTGGAGGCCATGGAGGAGCGGCAGGTGAGCGTCGACGGGACGCCGCGCCCGCTGCCCGACCCGTTCATCGTCGCCGCGACGCAGAACCCGGTGGAGTACGAGGGCACCTACCAGCTGCCCGAGGCGCAGCTCGACCGCTTCCTGCTCAAGCTCACGATGCCGCTGCCGGAGCGCGACGCCGAGGTCGAGGTGCTGCACCGCCACGCCAACGGCTTCGACCCGCGCGACCTGCGGGCCGCCGGGCTCCGCGAGGTCGCCGGCCCGGCGGACCTGCGGGCGGGGCAGGAGGCCGTCGCGCGCGTGCAGGTCGGCCGCGACGTCCTCGCCTACGTCGTCGACATCGCCCGCGCCACGCGCACGTCGCCGTCGCTGCAGCTCGGGGTGTCCCCCCGCGGGTCGACGGCCCTGCTGTCGACCGCGCGGGCGTGGGCGTGGCTGACGGGTCGGGACTACGTGACCCCGGACGACGTCAAGGCCATGGCCCGCGCGACCCTGCGCCACCGCGTGCAGCTGCGGCCGGAGGCCGAGCTGGAGGGCGTGACGGTCGAGTCGGTGCTCGACAGCGTGCTCGCCGCGACGCCCGTGCCCCGCTGAGGCCGCCCGCGTGGCGCTCACGGGCCGTGCGGCCCTCCTCGCCCTGCTCGGGCTCGTCCCCGTCGCGCTCGTCCCCGGCTGGGCGACGCTGCTGGGCTGGCTGGGCGTCGTCCTCCTCGTCGTCGTCGTCGACCTCGTCCTCGCCGCGAGCCCGCGGGCGCTGCTGCTGCGGCGCGAGCCCCTCGGGGCGGTGCGGCAGGGCCAGCCGACCGAAGCGGTCGTCGTCCTCACCAACCCGCGTCGTCGTCGGCTGCGCGCGGTCGTCCGCGACGCGTGGCAGCCCTCCGCTGGCGCCGCGAGGAGCCGGCAGCGGCTCGTCGTCCGCGGCGGCGAGCGGGCGCGGGTGACGACCGTCCTCGTGCCGACCCGACGCGGTGACCGGCTGACCCCCGGTCTCGCGGTCCGCAGCCTCGGACCGCTGCGCGTCGCGGCCCGGCAGCGCTCGCTCGACCTGCCGGGCACCCTGCGCGTCCTGCCGCCGTTCCGGTCGCGCCGGCACCTGCCGAGCCGGCTCGCGCGGCTGCGCGAGCTCGAGGGCCGCTCCGCGGTGCAGGTCCGGGGTCAGGGCACCGAGTTCGACAGCCTGCGCGAGTACGTCGTGGGCGACGACGTCCGCTCCATCGACTGGCGGGCGACCGCCCGGCGCTCCAACGTCGTCGTCCGCACGTGGCGACCGGAGCGCGACCGTCACGTGCTGCTCGTCCTGGACTCGGGGCGGACGTCCGCGGCGAGGGTCGGTGACGAGCCGCGCCTGGACGCCGGCATGGACGCCGCGCTGCTGCTGGCCGCGCTCGCCTCGCGCGCCGGCGACCGGGTCGACCTGCTCGTGCACGACCGCCGCGCGGTCGCCCGGATCGAGGGGGCCTCGCGTACGGACCTCCTCCCCCGGCTCGTCGAGGCGATGGCCCCGGTCGAGCCCGCGCTCGTGGAGCCGGACTGGGCCGCGGTCGCCGCGCAGGTGCGGGGGCGCCTCACCCGGCGCTCGCTCGTCGTCATGCTCACCGCGCTGGACGCCGGCAGCGTGGAGTCGGGCCTGCTGCCCGCCCTCGCGCAGCTGTCGCGGCGCCACCAGGTCATCGTCGCCTCGGTCGACGACCCCGACCTGACGGCCATGGCGCGCCGGCGCGGCGACCTCGCCTCGGTGTACGACGCCGCGGCGGCCTCGCGCGCCCAGCTCGACGCCGCCACCGTCACCTCGTGGGTGGGCCGGCTCGGGGTCGAGGTCGTGCGCGGCGACCCCGAGGAGCTGCCGCCGGCGCTCGCGGACCGCTACCTCGCCCTCAAGGCGGCCGGCCGGCTCTGACGCCGCGTGGGCACCACGAGGACTTCACTGCAGCGCTGGGGCCGGCCTACCGGGGCACCCGCGCACCGCTACGACTGCACGGCAGCGGTGAGGGTCGCGCGCGGGGTCTCAGCCGGACACGAGGTCCCGGTCGCCCCGCAGCTCCAGCCGGATGTCGCCGGTCTCGCCGAGCCGCACCGCGCGCCGCCCGAGCACGACGACGTACAGCACGAACGCGAGCCACACGAGCGCGCCGATGCCGATGCGGGCCCAGGTCGGCAGGCCCGACGGCGTGACGAACGCCTCGACGAGCCCGGACACGAAGAGCACGGGCACGAGGCCGAGGGCGACACCGATCATCGCCCGGCCCTCCTGCCCGAGCGCCTCCAGCCTCGGCCGCGGCCCGGGGTCGACCCAGGCCCAGAACAACCTCAGGCCGGCGGCGAGCGCGACGAAGACCGCGGTGAGCTCCAGCAGGCCGTGCGGCGTGATGAGCCCGAAGAACAGGTCGAGGCGGTCGCAGGAGGCCATGAGCCCGCCGACGGCCCCCACGTTGACGGCGTTGGTCGCGAAGACGTACACGGGGAACAGGCCCGTGATGCCGAAGGCGATCGACTGCGCCGCCACCCACGCGTTGTTGGTCCACACGCGCGAGGCGAAGGACGCCGCCGGGCTCTCGGAGTAGTACGAGGCGAACTCCACCTCGCACAGCGCCCGGACCTCCTCGTCGCTGGCTAGCGAGGCCTGCACGGCGGGGTCGGAGGCAACCCACCAGCCCGCGCCCCCGCCGATGAGCACGAAGGCGAGCGCGATGACGACGGTGAGCCGTCCGATGCGGTGCAGCGCCGCGGGCAGCTCGAGGGAGAAGAAGCGGGCGACGTCGCGCCACACCGGCTCGCGCGAGCCCGCGACGGCCTGCCGGGCACGGTTGACGAGCGTCGACAGCCTCGCCACGAGCGACGGGTCGGGGGCCGCCGAGCGGACCACCGACAGGTGCGTGGACACGCGCTGGTACAGCGCGACGAGCTCGTCGGCCTCGGCCGCGTCGAGCCGGCGCAGCCCCACCAGCTGCTCCAGGCGTGCCCACTCCCCCGAGTGCGCCGTCACGAAGGCGTCGACGTCCACCCGTGGAGCCTAGGCGACCGGGGTCGGGCACCTGCCGGCCGATAGCCTGCCGGGGTGAGCACGCTGGTGACGGGGGACGCCGTCGTCCTCGAGCTGCCGCCCGCGGGGCTCGGCACCCGGCTGCTCGGCGTCCTCATCGACGTCGCCGCCTACCTCGCCGTCGGGGTCGCCGCGGTCTGGCTGTTCGGCTTCACCTTCTTCGTGCTCGACGACGCCGCCCTCAGCGCGCTCGTCCTCGTGCTCGTCGTGCTCGTGCTCGTCGTGCTGCCCGCCACCGTCGAGACGCTCACCCGCGGGCGCTCGCTGGGCAAGCTCGCGCTCGGGCTGCGGGTCGTGCGCGACGACGGCGGGCCCGTCCGGTCCCGGCACGCTGCGGCCCGCGCGCTCGTCGGCTTCGGCGAGATCTACCTCACGCTCGGCGCGATCACCGCGCCGTTCGTGCTCGGCACCCGCCGGTGCAAGCGGCTCGGCGACATGCTCGCGGGCACGTACGTCGTGAGCGAGCGCACCGCGCTCGTGCGGGGCGCCGTCGCCCGGATGCCGCCCCACCTCGCGGGCTGGGCGGTCAGCGCCGACCTCGGCCAGGTGCCCGGGCCGCTGTCGCTGGCCACGCGGTCGTTCCTCGCGCGCGCCGACGGCCTGTCGCCGCGGGCGCGCGCGGAGCTCGGCGACCGCCTGGCCGCCGACCTGTCCGTCCTCGTGTCGCCGCCGCCCCCGGTCGGCACCTCGCGCGAGGACTTCATGGCCGCGGTGCTGGCCGAGCGCCGCAGACGCGACCTCGAGCGCATCGCCCGAGAGCAGGCTCAGCTCGACCGGCTGCGGTCGATGACGGAGCACGCGCGCGGGGACTGAGGCCGAGCCTGCGTCGACAGGAACGCAGACCCACGGCGCGTACGTCGACAGGCACGCAGACGTACGCGCCGCACGTCGACACGAACGCAGACCCACGGCGCATACGTCGACACGAACGCAGACGCACGCGCCGCACGTCGACACGAACGCAGACACACCGCGCGTACGTCGACACGAACGCAGACCCACGGCGCATACGTCGACAGGAACGCAGACGTACGCGCCGTGGTCAGGCGGGCGTCAGTAGCGGTAGTGGTCCGACTTGTACGGCCCGGCGACGTCGACGCCGAGGTACTCCGCCTGCGACTTGGTCAGCTCGGTGAGCCGGACGCCGAGGGCGTCGAGGTGCAGCCGGGCGACCTTCTCGTCGAGGACCTTCGGCAGCACGTGGACGCCGAGGGGGTACTCGTCGGCCCTGGTCCACAGCTCGAGCTGCGCCATCACCTGGTTGGTGAAGGAGTTGCTCATGACGAAGCTCGGGTGGCCGGTCGCGTTGCCGAGGTTGAGCAGGCGGCCCTCGCTCAGCACGATCACCGAACGGCCCGGCGCGTCGTCGGTCCCGGGGAACGTCCACTCGTGGACCTGCGGCTTGATCTCCGTCTTTGTCACCCCGGGGGTGCGCGCCAGGCCGGCCATGTCGATCTCGTTGTCGAAGTGCCCGATGTTGCCGAGCACGGCCTTGTCCTTCATGCGGCCGATCTGCTCGGCGGTCACGACGTCCTTGTTGCCCGTCGCCGTGATGACGATGTCGGCGGTCCCGATCACGTCGTCGAGCGTCGCGACCTGGTAGCCGTCCATCGCGGCCTGCAGGGCGTTGATCGGGTCGATCTCGGTGACGATGACGCGGGCGCCCTGGCCGCGCAGGGACTCCGCGGAGCCCTTGCCGACGTCGCCGTAGCCGCAGACCACGGCGACCTTGCCGCCGATGAGGACGTCGGTCGCGCGGTTGATGCCGTCGATGATCGAGTGGCGGGTGCCGTACTTGTTGTCGAACTTCGACTTCGTCACGGAGTCGTTGACGTTGATCGCCGGGAACAGCAGCGACCCCTCGCGCATGCGGTCGTACAGCCGCAGCACACCGGTCGTCGTCTCCTCGGTGACGCCCTTGACGCCCGCGGCGAGCCGGGTCCAGCGCTGCGCGTCCGCGGCGAGGCTGCGGCGCAGCGTGTCGAGGACGACGCGGTACTCCTCGTTGTCGTCCTCGGTGGTGGCGGGCACGGCGCCCGCCCTCTCGAACTCGACGCCCTTGTGCACGAGCAGGGTGGCGTCGCCGCCGTCGTCGAGGAGCATGTTGGGTCCGGACTCGCCCGTGGCGGACCAGTCGAGCACCTGGTCGGTGCACCACCAGTACTCCTCGAGCGTCTCGCCCTTCCACGCGTACACGGGCACGCCCGCCGGCTGCTCCGGGGTGCCGGTCGGGCCGACCGCGACCGCGGCGGCCGCGCCGTCGTCGGTCGAGAAGATGTTGCAGGAGGCCCAGCGGACGTCGGCGCCGAGCGCGCCGAGGGTCTCGATGAGGACGGCGGTCTGCACGGTCATGTGCAGCGAGCCGGTGATGCGCGCGCCGGCCAGCGGTCGTGCGTCGCCGTACTCCTCGCGCAGCGCCATGAGCCCGGGCATCTCGTGCTCGGCGAGGCGGATCTGGTGCCGACCGGACGGCGCGAGGCCGAGGTCGGCGACGGCGAAGTCGAGCGTGCGGCCGTCGGCGGCCGTCGCGGTGGAGCGGAGGGACGCGGCGCGCCCCGGTGCGGTGTCGGAGGACATGGGTGTTCCTTCCCGCGGCCGTGCGGCCGCGACGTGGTCGGTTGCCTGTGTCGCCCCGGCGTGGCCCCTCTGGGCCCTCGGCATCACCGACGCCGTGCGCGTGTCACGCGGCCGGGCGCGAGAGCGTCCGGTCACGACAGGGTAACGCGGGCCTCAGCGCGGGGCTTCCCCCGAACCCCGCTCGGCCCACACCTCGCGCAGGTCCGCCAGGTGCGGCGACCGCGTCGGGTCCAGGCCGCTGCCGAGCGCGAGGTACGTGGCGGCGAAGTCGGTCCGTGCCACGAGCTGGGCGAGCCGCTCCACGGGGCGGCCCGGCTCGGCCGCGAGCTCGCTCACCCGGACCCCCGCGTGCTGGGCGACCTCGAGCACGGGTCCGGCGCGGTCGGCCGCGGCGCGGTGCTCGCTGCGGCGGTCCGCGAGCAGGAGCAGCCGGAGGGTGGGCCGGGCGGGCCCGTCCTCGAACGGGTCGGCGAACACGTCGTCGGCCGCGGGCCGGAAGGCCCCGTCGAAGAGCGCGACGACGTCACCGGCGTCGTCGGGCAGGGTGCCGCGGACCGCGGGCACCCGGGCGGTGACGGCGAGCATGGACACCGCGCGCGCCGCCGCGCCGGCGGCCGCGTCGCCGTCGCTCAGCACGACCGGGACGGTGCCGTCGAGCTCGAGCGCCAGCGTCTTGGCCGGGTTGACGAAGGCCTCCGACGACGGCCGGCACGCCTCCGCCTCCTCGTCCAGGCGCCGGGCGGCGGCGTCGAGCTCGCCGGTGTCGACCTCGAGGACGTCCGCCGCGGCGCACGCCAGCAGGACGGGGGCGAGCAGCGACCACAGGCCGGTCCGGGAACCGGGCGGGGGCGCGCCGGGCACCGGCTCCCGCGGGACGGCGAGCAGCGTGCCGCGCGTGCGCCTGGTCACCTCGGCCAGCGGCGAGCCATCGCGGCACACCGACACCAGCCGCGCCCCGCGCCGGCCCGCCTCGGCCGCGATCCGCAGCGGCTCCGGGGCACGGCCGGACATCGAGACCGCGACGACGAGGTCGAGCGGCCCGACCCAGCCGGGCAGCGGCCCGCCGCGCCGACGCTGCACGGGGACCGAGGAGTGCTCGCCCGCCAGCGCGGCGACGACCTCCCCGACGACGGCGCTGCCGCCGAGCCCGGCGACGAGCACCGAGCGTGGCCGCCCGTCCGCGGCCACGCGCGCGAGGTCGTGCTCGGCCGCGAGGGCGGCACGCACCTGGGCCCCGGCGGTGGCGAGGACGCGGAGCGCGCCGTCCCGGTCGGCCGCGGCGAGCAGGTCGCCGTCGTCGAGGAGCGTCTCGTCGAGCACGTCCCCGTCCCTACGCCGTCGCGCCGGGGCCGGCGGGCAGGGCGCCCTCGTCGACGAGCAGCACCGGGACCCCGCGGTCGAAGTGGTACGTGCGCCCGCACCGCCCGCCCGGCGCCGCGGCCGTGGCGGCCGCGCCCGCGTCCTCCGTGCACCGCAGCCCGGGGGCACCGTCGACGTCCACGTCGGCGAGGGTGCTGAGGCAGCCGGGGCAGCGCAGGACCTCCCGCAGCCACGGCTCCACCGCGGGGCGCCCCGCCGTCGCGTCGTCGGTCGTCACGTCGTCTCCTCGGTCCGCTCGGTCTGCTCGGTCCGCTCGGCCGCGTCCCCGCGTACGACGGCGAGCACCGCGTCGCGGACTCGCACCATGGTGGCCTCGTCGACGGCCTCGACGTTGAGCCGCAGCAGCGGCTCGGTGTTGCTGGGGCGCAGGTTGAACCACCACGTGCCGTCGGCCGCCTCGACGGTCGTGCCGTCGAGGTCGTCGACGGCGACGTCGCCGGACCACGACCGGGCCGCCTCGACGGCGCGAGCCGTCGCGCCGGGGGCGTCCGCGACGGTGGAGTTGACCTCGCCGCTGCGGGCGTACCGCGCGAAGTCCGCCACGAGCGAGGACAGGCCCGTGCCGGCCGGGGTCCGCCCCAGGGCCGCGAGCACGTGCATCGCGGCGAGCATGCCGGAGTCGGCGCCGTAGAAGTCGCGGAAGTAGTAGTGCGCGGAGTGCTCCCCGCCGAACACCGCGCCCGTCCGGGCCATCTCCGCCTTGATGTAGGAGTGCCCGACGCGGGTGCGGACGGCCTGCCCCCCGGCGGCGGCGACGGTCTCGGGCACGGAGCGGGAGCTGATGAGGTTGTGCAGCACGACGGGTCGCTCCTCCCCTGCCGCACGGGCCCGGGCGATCTCGTCGCGCGCGACCATCGCGGTGACGGCGCTGGCGTCGACGACGGCGCCGTGCTCGTCGACGACGACGCAGCGGTCGGCGTCGCCGTCGAAGGCGAGCCCCGCGTCGGCGCCGTGCTCGCGCACCGCCGCCTGCAGGTCGGTGAGGGTCGTCAGGTCGAGCGGGTTCGCCTCGTGGTTGGGGAAGGAGCCGTCCAGCTCCCAGTACAGCGGCACGAGCTCCAGCGGCAGCGCCTCCAGGCCCGCGGCCGTCCCGAGCACCGCGGGAGCGGTGAGCCCGGCCATGCCGTTGCCCGCGTCGACCACGACGCGCAGCGGCCGCGACGCGGACAGGTCGACCAGGCCGCGCAGGTGCCGGGCGTACTCCGCGAGGGAGTCCCGCTCCTCGACCGAGCCCCCGGCGGCGGGCGGCACCGGCCCGTCGGCGTCGAGCAGGACGAGGGCGCCGTCGCGCACGTCGGCGAGGCCCGTCTCGAGGCTCACGGCGAGCGCGCCCGCCCGGCACAGCTTGAGGCCGTTGTAGCGCGCGGGGTTGTGGCTCGCGGTCACCATCGCGCCGGCCGCGTCGTGCAGGCCGGAGGCGAGGTACAGCTGGTCGGTCGAGGTGAGGCCGAGCAGCTCCACGCGCGCGCCGGCCGCGGCCGCACCCTCGGCGAAGGCCCGGGCGAGACCCGGCGAGGACGGGCGCATGTCGTGGCCCACGACGACGCGGGGCTCCGCCTCGCCCGCGCCCTCGCGCGCGACCGCGTCGACGAAGGCGCGACCCAGGGCGGCGAAGGACGTCTCGTCGACGTGCTCGCCGACCACCCCGCGGACGTCGTAGGCCTTGACGACGGACGCGATGGGGTGTGCCACGCGGTCAGGCTAGTGGCGCGACGGGGTCGCCGGGCGACGGCCCCGCGACGGCCCCGCGAGGGGCCGGCGGGAGCCTCAGCGGCGCCCGGAGCGGGCGAGCACCTCGGTGACGGGGACGGTGCGCCCGGCCTCCTCCCACGAGCGGTGCTCGCAGTGGTGGCACGACACGAAGTCGACGGCGGCGCCGTCGGCGAGGTGCATGACGAGGCGGGTGAGGCGGGTGCCGCCGCAGGCGGAGCAGCACGCCTCCTGACGGTGCTCGCGCTGCGTGAGCGAGCCGAGCGGGAGGTCCGCCTCCGGCCGGCCGCGGCGCTGGCGGGGGACGGTGGTGAGCGGGGTGCGGGTGGCGGCGCGGGCTGCGGGCACAGGACTCTCCTCGGGACGGCTCGGTCGGCTCCCACACGTCTCGGCCGCACCGTCCGGGACCTTGAGTCCTCGGGCGTGTCGCGGCGAAGCGGGCGCAACCGGACAGGCTCCGGCCGGCCCGGCCGTCGGTCGACCGGTCGGCCCGGCTCGGACCCCTACGCGCCGGCCGGACGACGCTCAGGGCTCCCGGTGGCCGGTGCCGGCGGGCCCGAGCACGCGCAGGTGCCCCCGCCGCCCCTGCGTCCCGGTGGCCGGCGCCCCCGGGGCGTCGCCCACGGGGCCGTGCTGCGGGCGCGGCCGGGCGGCCTCGCGGACCGCGTCGACGAGCGCGAGGAGGTCGTCCTGGCTGGGTCCGACGGGCCCGTGGTCGTCGACGGCGAGCCGGACGACCTCCCAGCCCCGGGGGGCGGTCAGCCGCTCGGCGTGCGCGCCGCACAGGTCGTAGGAGTGCGGCTCGGCGTACGTCGCGAGCGGACCCAGGACGGCTGTGGAGTCGGAGTAGACGTAGGTCAGGGTCGCCACCGCGTCCGCGGCGCACCCCGACCGCGAGCAGCGACGCGTGGACCTCACCGGGACACCGTAGCCGCGCGGTGCGCATCCGGACCGGCGACGTGCCGGGCGCGCGTTAGCGTGCACCGGTGGCCCCTCCCCGACCCCGCCGGCGAGGCGCGGACCGACGCGACCGGCGCGGCCGCGGGCTGCGCGGACCGCTGCTGCCGAGCGGTCTGCCCGCCGCGCGGACGCGCTCGCAGCGCTTCGACGCGCTCGTCGTGGCGGCCGTGTCCCGCCTCGAGGGCCGGTGGGGGGACCAGCTCGCCCAGGTCGACGTCGCCGTGGAGGAGGTGCCGCCCAGCGACCCGGCGACGTGGGAGGACGGTGCGGTCCCGCTCGCCCGCGTCTTCGAGGCCGACGGGTCGCGGCCCGCGCGCCTGGTCGTGTACCGCCGTCCCGTCGAGCAGCGCGCGGAGGACGACCTCGACGAGCTCGTGCGGCAGGTCGTCGTCGAGCAGGTCGCCGAGCTCCTCGGTCGTTCCCCCGACGAGGTCGACCCGGGCTACGACCCGGGCTGAGACCGCGGCGACGGCCGCGCCGAGGTCCCGTCCGTCTCGTCCGTCCCGTCCGTCCCGTCCGTCCCGGCCTGGTCGCCCGGGTCCGCCGGTCCACCGTCCTCGGCCGCCCCGTCCGTCGCCGACTGCTCGAGCGGCGCCTCGACGGGAGCAGGCAGGTCGGGCAGCGGGACCGGCACGAGCCGCACGACCGTGGGCGCGGGCGGCGCCCCCGGGACGGACGCCGCGGCGACGAGCGGGCCGTCCTCGTCCTCGGTCGAGGCCCGGACGACGACGTGCAGCGGCACCCCCGCCGGTACGACGCGCAGCGTCGCGGCACCCGCGCCGGCGTCCCCGGCGAGGTCGGCGAGGTCGGTGAGGCGCACGCTGTCGCCCGTGCCGCCGTCGCCGGTGAGGTCGCGCGCGGCGAGCACCGCACCCTCGGCGTCGAGCAGCTCCAGCCGCCCGCGCACGTCCTGCTCGACGTCGGTCGCGACGACCTCGACCGTCGCGCCCTCGAGGGCCTCGACGTCCCGCAGGCCCGCGAGCGAGACCAGGGCCCCGTCGGCGTCCAGCGGGGACACCGCGTGCACCCACGCGCGGTCCGACGGGACCCCGGTGAGGCCCTCGAGCGGCGCCCCGTCGCGGCGCCGCTCCCACGTCGCGGAGGCGAGCACGGGGGCGTCGGCGAGCACGCGGACGCTGTAGCGACCGGGTGGCAGCGACGTGAGGTCGACGGTGCGCACGCCACCGCCGGGCAGCGCCACGACCGTGTCGGCGCCGAGGTCGACGAGGCCGTCCGCGCCGCTCACCTGCACCTGGGCGACCGCGGCCGTGGGACCGGCCGGGGCGAGCAGCAGCCGGCTCGAGGCGCCCGGGCCGACCGGTACGAGCACCGTCGGCAGCACGGCGGTGTTCGACGGCGTGGTCTGCGCCGGCACCGTGTCCCGACCGCGGGGCACCAGCCCGTCGAGGCCGCGGTCGCTGCCGGTGACCGCCACCGTGCCCGAGCGTGCCGTGACGCGGACGACGACGGCCGGCTGGTCCGGGGCCAGGGAGTCGACGGCGACGCTCGTCGAGCGGCCCGGCGGCACGAGCAGCCCCGTCGCGGCCGGGGTCTCCACCGGACCGTCGACGGACCCGACGGTGACGTCGACGAGGGCGGGCGTCTCCCCGGTCGCCGTGATCTCGACCGAGGGCCGCTCCCCGACGGTCGTCCCGCCGAGCAGCACCCAGGAGGTCACGGCCGACAGCGGGCACGCGGCGAGGGCGAGGCCCCGCTCGTCGCCGGTGCGCGTGAGGCTGCCCTCCAGCGCCCGGACGACGTCCGCGTCGCCGTCGGGCAGGACCGTGCCCTCCTCGCACGCCTGCTCGGTGCCGGGCGCGGACAGCGCGACCAGGGGGGCGCCGACGGCGGGGTCGACGGCCCCGGCGCGGGACCCCGTCACGCGGGTCGCCGCGGACCCCACGACCTCTGCCGCGCTCGCGAGCGCCCCGCCCTGCCCGGAGGCCGCGTCGAGCAGCGCCGCGGCGCCGCGGCCCGCCTGCCGGGCGAGGGTGCCGGAGGTGACGACGACGAGGGCCGCGACGACGACGAGCGCGACGCCCGCGCCGGCGACCCGGCCGGCC
>NZ_JBBAYJ010000038.1 GCF_037153975.1 Aquipuribacter sp. SD81 | reverse complement strand
CTGCCGCCGGCGCGGTGGCGCGCCCGGCCGCGCCGTTCCCCGCTCCCGCCCCGTCGCGCGGACCGGTCACCCCCGCGTCCACCGCGCCCACCGCCACGCAGCCCGTCCAGCAGCCCGTCCAGCAGCCCGCGGCCCGTCCCGCACCCCGCCCGGCGCCCGAGCCCGCACCCCGCCCGGCGCCCGAGCCGACGGCCCCGCAGCCCCTCGTGGCGGGCCCGCTCGACATCCTCCCCGGGGGTGGGCGCCGCCGTGGTCGTCGCAGCCTCTTCGGCGGCGGCAGCCGGCCCGCCCCGGCGGCGACCGCTCCGGCGTCCCGCGCCGGTCAGCAGGGCGGGGACGCGACGTGGCCCACGTCCTGGCCGACGGCTGCCCCGACCCCGGCCACCGCGACGGCTCCGACTCCGACGGCTCCGACGGCCTCGACCGCCCCGGCCCGGCCGGGACCGGCCGCCACTCCCGCCGGCGCCGTCCCCGGCCCGCTCCTGCCCTCCGGCCCCGCGGCCCCCGTGCCGGCCGGCTCCGGGGTGCCTGCGCCGTCCGCCACGCCCACCCGGATCCCGGCCCAGGCGGGTCCCGGCCCGGCCCTCCCGGTGCCGACCGCCGGCCCGGCCGCCGCCGCGAACCCGTCCGGCCAGGTCACGGCCGCCGACCCGGACGCCGTCCGGCAGCGCTCGATGCTCGCCTCGGAGGCGCTCAGCGAGCTCAGCCGGCTCTCGACGTACAGCCCGAGCGCGGTGGGGGGCGGCGGCGGTCCCGCGCCGCTCGTCCGCCGCCAGCCGGCGGCGACTCCGGCCGCCAAGGTCGAGGCCGCTCCTGCCGCACCGAGCGAGCGCCGGCAGCGCAGCGCCGCCGACGTCCGGAGCATGCTCACCGGCTTCACCTCGGGCGTGAGCCGCGCCCGCGCCGGTGAGGACGACGGGGACGGCGAGCCCGCGTCCCTCGTCCCCGGCGGCCGGCCCGCCGCCCGCCCGACCGCGGTGGATGGTCCCGTCCCGGGCCCGGCCCACCAGACCCGCACGACCGACACCGACGCACGACCGACCGACGGAGGACCGCGACCGTGACCACGATGAGCACTGAGGCCACCAACTTCAGCTGGCTGCTCGACAACTTCGTCCGGAGCGTGCCGGGGGTGTCGCACACCCTCGTCGTCTCGGCGGACGGCCTCCTCATGGCCATGTCGGACCAGCTCGACCGGACCCAGGGCGACCAGCTCGCCGCGATCGTCTCCGGCATCTCCTCGCTCACGCGGGGCGCCGCCCGGCAGCTGCGCGGCGGGGAGGTGCGTCAGGCGATCGTCGAGATGGACAACATCTTCCTGTTCTCGATGGCGATCTCCGACGGCTCCGTCCTCGCCGTCATGGCCGACGCGGGCTGCGACGTCGGCCTCATCGGCTACGAGATGGCGCTGCTGGTCAGCCGCACCGAGGCGACCCTCACGCCGCAGCTCGTCAGCGAGATGCGCTCCCGCCTGCCGGTCTCGGGCGCGCTGCGCCCCGGGCTGGTCTGAGCGGGCCGAGCGACCCGCGACCCCACCACCTCGACCGACGAGCAGGAAGGCAGCCGACGTGGACGATCCGCGCCGCCCGGCCCCACCGGGCCGCCACGCCGACGGCGACGACTTCGCCGTCCGGCCCTACGCCCTCACGCGCGGGCGCACCCGCCACGGTGGCGCCGCGGCGCTTCCGCTGGAGGCACTCGTGCAGGCGCTCGCCCGCCCGAGCGTGTCCGACACCCCGGAGAAGCGCCGCATCCTCGAGCTGTGCGCGGACCGGTTCGAGTCCGTCGCGGAGATCGGCGCCCACCTGTCCCTGCCCGTCGGCGTCGTCCGCATCGTCGTCGGTGACCTCGTGGAGTCCGGCCAGGTCCGCGTCCACGGCCTCACCAGCCCCACCTCGTCCTCGTCGTCCTCGATCTCGCTGAGCGTTCTGGAGAGTGTTCTCGATGGCATTTCCTCCCTCTGACACCGTGGCGCCCGCCGGCCCCGCGCCCGGGGCCGTCGTGGCACCGACCGTCGTCAAGATCGTCGTCGCGGGCGGCTTCGCCGTCGGCAAGACGACCTTCATCGGCTCGATCAGCGACATCGAGCCGCTGTCGACCGAGGCTGCGATGACCGAGCACTCCCTCGGCGTCGACGACGCCGGCGGCGTGAGCGACCGGAAGACCACGACGACGGTCGCGATGGACTTCGGGCGCATCGGCCTGCCCGGCGACCTGTGGCTGTACCTGTTCGGCACCCCCGGCCAGGACCGCTTCCTCTTCATGTGGGACGACCTTGTGCGCGGCGCGATCGGCGCGGTCGTCCTCGTCGACACCGACCGGCTCGAGCAGTGCTTCCCGGCGGTCGACTACTTCGAGTCCCGCGGCATCCCGTTCGTCGTCGCCGTCAACTGCTTCGACGGGGTCGCCAAGCACCACCTCGAGGACGTCCGCGAGGCGCTGCAGGTGCCCGCGCACGTGCCCTTCCTCTACACCGACGCGCGGTCGCGGGCGGCCACGAAGCAGGCGCTCGTCGGCGTCGTCAAGCTCGCCATGGAGCGGGCGCGGGCGGAGGCCGCCCAGCCCGTCGGCTGAGCGGCCGGCCCCGCCGTGCCCGGCGGCGGGGCGACGGTTGTCCGCGCCCGACCCGTTCACTTCTGGAAGGTCCCATCTTGGGTTTTGCTTGACGCGCGCTATAAGCCTGGGTGAGCATCTGGTCGCGGCGCCGCACGACGGCGGTGCCGCGCGCTCCGCCCCGTCCGGGGCATCGGACGACGCCGGCGAGGACGCCGGCCCCAGGAGGACCCCTCTACATGACGACGACGTCCCGGCCGCCACGGCGGCCGTCCCGACCCAGACTCCCCGCCGCGGTCACCGCGGTGGCGCTCGGCGGCAGCATGCTCGCCGGCTCCCTCGTCGCGGCCTCCCCCGCCGCGGCCGCCCCCCCGGCCGGCGAGGAGCCGGGCGTCACCATGCGCACCTACTTCACCGGCCCGCTGGAGGGCCTGTGCGAGATCAAGGACGGCACGACGCCCAACGTCGACAAGCTGATGGGCGCGATCGACTGGACGACCGCCGAGCAGTTCGGCCGGGAGGACAACTTCCTCACCGAGGTCACCGCGAACCTCACCGTGCCCACCGACGGCACGTACGAGTTCCGCCTCACCAGCGACGACGGCTCGCGTCTGACGGTCGGCGACCAGGTCGTCGTCGACAACGACGGTCTCCACGGCACCGAGAGCCTCGAGGGCGCGATCGGCCTGACCGCCGGCGTGCACCCGATCGTCGTCGACTTCTTCGAGGCCGGTGGCGGGCAGGTGCTGAAGCTCGAGTGGCGCACCCCCGACGCCACCGACTTCGTCGTGGTCCCCACCGACGTGCTGTCCACCGAGGCCGGCGTCGTGCGCGTCACCGCCCCGGGCACGAAGTTCTGCGAGGGCGCCACCGACTCCCCCGGGGACGGCCTCCGCCTGGAGTCGGTCCACCCCGGCTACGACCTCGTCGACCTGCGTCCCGAGGGCTTCCAGCCCATGGTCTCCGGCCTCGACATGACCGACGACGGCCAGCTCCTCGTCCTGACCTCGGGCGCGGTGAGCCCGGCCGGCTACCCGGACGAGCCCACCCCGGGCGAGGTCTTCCTCATGACGGGCGCCGAGACGGCCGACGGCCCCGAGGACGTCACCTACACGAAGATCGCCACCGACCTCGTCACCCCCATGGGCATCGACGTCGTCGGCGACTCGATCTGGGTCTCGGAGAAGTACGGCCTCACCGAGCTGACCCCTGACACCGACGGTGACGGGCTCATGGAGCACCGCACGCACGCCACGTGGCCCAACGGCGGCAACTTCCACGAGTTCGCCTTCGGCCTGCTGCACGACGAGGACTACTTCTACGTCAGCCGGTCGGTGGCCATCAACAACGGTGGCGCCACCACGAACCCCCAGCCCGGCGAGAACCCCGGCACGAGCATCAGGATCGACCGCGAGACCGGTGAGGTCAGCCTCATCGCGGGCGGCCTGCGCACCCCCAACGGCATGGGCTGGGGCCCGGACGACTCGCTGCTCGTCATGGACAACCAGGGCTCCTGGCTGCCGGCCAACAAGATGGTCCACATCAAGCAGGACCGCTTCTTCAACCACTACACGAACCCGCCCGGGCCCTTCGACGACCAGCCCGTGACCGAGCCGGTCGTGTGGATCCCGCAGAACGAGATCGGCAACTCGCCGACGACGCCGGTGATGGTCGAGCAGGGCGTCTACGCGGGTCAGATGATCTTCGGCGACGTCACGTACGGCGGTCTCCAGCGGGCCTTCCTCGAGGAGGTCGACGGCGAGCTCCAGGGCGCCGTCTTCCGCTACAGCGCGGGTCTCGAGGCCGGTGTCAACCGCACCATCATCGCGCCCGACGGCACCGTCTACGTCGGCGGCATCGGCGAGGCCGGCAACTGGAGCGAGCCCGGCAAGCTCCGCTACGGCCTGCAGAAGCTCGTCCCCAACGGCGGCGTGCCCTTCGACATGCAGTCGATGGAGGTCGTCGAGGGCGGCTTCGAGATCACCTACACCGAGCCGCTGTCGGCCGAGGCCGTCGAGGGCATCGCGGACGCGTACGAGCTCCAGCAGTGGCGCTACATCCCGACGCCGTCCTACGGCGGGCCCAAGATCGACGAGGAGCCCCTCTTCGTCGACGAGGCGACCGTCTCCGAGGACCGGACGACGGTGACGCTGCAGATCGGCGGGCTCGAGCCCGGCCGCGTCGTGCACCTGCGCTCCCCGCGTCCCTTCGCCTCCGAGGCCGGCGACGAGCTGTGGAACACCGAGGCCTGGTACACCCTCAACTCGCTGCCCGGCTACGTGGCCCCCGCCGACCGCGGGTACTACGAGGCGGAGGACGCGACGCTGCGCTTCGGCGCCACCGTGCAGACCGAGCACAGCGGCTACTCCGGCGCGGGCTTCGCGGGCGGCTTCTTCAACGCCGGCGCCGAGCTCACCTTCTCCACCTCGGTGGAGGAGGCCGGCACCTACCCGGTGAACATCCGCTTCGCCAACGGCCCCAACCCGTTCTCCGGCACCAAGACGGTCGCGCTGTACGTCAACGGCGAGAAGGTCGACCCGCTCGCCTTCCCCGACACGGGCAGCTGGAAGACGTGGCAGTGGCTCACCCGCGACCTCGCGCTGCAGGCCGGGGACAACACCATCACGCTGAAGTACGACGACGACGTCGACGGCAACGTCAACCTGGACGTGCTGTCGATCGGCGAGGAGCGCGACATCTGCGCCCCGACCCCGGCGGACGAGGGCTACACGGCCCTGTTCGACGGCACGCTCGCCTCGCTCGACAGCTGGCGCATGGCGGGGCCGGGCTCGTTCGGCCGCGTCGACGACTGCAGCATCCGCGGTGAGGGCGGCCTCGGGCTGCTGTGGTTCACCGAGCAGCAGTTCAGCGACCAGTACACGCTCGCGCTGGACTGGAAGCTCATCAAGGACGACAACGGCGGCGTCTTCGTCGGGTTCCCGAACCCCGGCAACGACCCGTGGGTGGCCGTCAACCAGGGCTACGAGATCCAGATCGACGCGACCGACGCCGACGACCGCACCACCGGTGCGATCTACACGTTCCAGGGCGCCGACCTCGACGCCGTGGAGCAGGCCCTCAACCCGGTCGGGCGCTGGAACTCCTACGAGATCCAGGTCGACGGCGACCGCATCCGGGTCACCCTCAACGGCACGCTGGTGAACGACTTCACCAGCACCGACCCCGCCCGTGACCTGGCCGGCTTCATCGGCGTCCAGAACCACGGCGGCGGCGAGACGGTCTACTACCGCGACATCCAGATCAAGGGCGGCGTCGACTTCGCCGGCACCTACGAGGCCGAGGACGCCCAGCTGCTCGGCAGCGCGAACGTGGGCACCGAGCACGCCGGCTTCTCCGGCAGCGGCTACGTCCAGGGCATCGAGAACGTGGGCGCGGGGGTGACCTTCGACGTGGAGGTCGACGCCGACGGCACGTACCCGCTGCACCTCGGCTACGCCAACGGCCCCAACCCCTTCGACGGCGACAAGACCATGTCGCTGTTCGTCAACGGCCAGGAGCAGGACGAGCTCGTCCTGCCCCGGCTCGGGGACTGGAAGACCTGGGGCACCGTGGTCCGCTCCGTGGACCTGCAGCAGGGCGCCAACACCGTGACCGTCCGCTACGACGACGGGGACGACGGCCACGTCAACCTCGACGTCCTGCGGGTCGGCGAGGTCCAGGTCGAGCCGGTCTACATCGGCACGTACGAGGCCGAGGAGGCGCAGCTCGGTGGCAACGCGAGCACCAGCACGGAGCACGCCGGGTACTCCGGCGCCGGCTACGTGCAGGGCTTCTGGCAGCAGGGCGCCGAGGTCACCTTCTCCGTGGACGTGCCCGAGCGCGGCCGCTACCCGCTGACCCTGCGGTACGCGAACGGCCCCAACCCGTTCGACGGGGACAAGACCGTCTCCATGTACGTCAACGGCACCGAGGTGGAGCAGCTCGTGCTGCCCCGCACCGGCACGTGGGCGACGTGGGGCACCGTGGTCCGCGAGGCCGCCCTCGAGGCGGGCAGCAACACGGTGACCATCCGCTACGAGGACGGCGACGACGGCAACGTCAACCTCGACGTGCTCAAGGTGGGCGAGTCCCTCGGCCCGGTGCTCGTCGGCAGCTACGAGGCCGAGGAGGCCGAGCTCGCCGGCAGCGCGAACACCAGCACGGAGCACGCCGGGTACTCCGGCACCGGCTACGTGCAGGGCTTCGGCGACGTCGGCGCCGGGGTCACGTTCGCGATCGAGGTGCCCGAGGACGGGACCTACCCGCTGCACCTCGTGTACTCCAACGGCCCCAACCCGTTCGACGGGGACAAGACGGTGTCGCTGTACGTCGACGGCGAGAAGGTCGACCAGTGGCTGCTGCCCCGCACCGGCACCTGGAAGGTGTGGGCCACGGCGATCCGCGAGGTCGCCCTCTCCGAGGGCGCCCACACGGTCTCCATCCGCCACGACGACGGGGACGACGGCCACGTCAACCTCGACGCGCTGCTCGTGGAGGCGGCCGTGGGCACCACCGAGCCGGAGGACACGACGGCCCCGGTGACCGAGGCGAGCGTCTCGGGCACCGCGGTGGAGGGCTGGTACACCGAGGCGCCCACCGTCACGCTCACCGCGACCGACGACCGCGAGGTCGCCGGCACGGAGATGTCGCTCGACGGCGGCGACTGGGTCGCCTACACCGAGCCGGTCACCGTGACCGGCGAGGGCGAGCACGTCCTGCGGTTCCGCTCCACGGACGCCGCCGGCAACGTGGAGGAGGCGCAGGAGCTCGTGCTGCGCGTCGACACCCGGGCCCCGGAGATCGCCTTCGACGGCGCCCGCGCGTACACGGTCGACGAGACCGTGGCCGTGACGTGCACCGCCACCGACCCCGAGCCCGGCTCGGGTCTCGCGGAGGACACGTGCGAGGGCGTCGAGGGCGAGGCGTGGACCTTCGGCACCGGTGAGCACGAGGTCACCGCCTCGGCCACCGACGTCGCGGGCAACAGCTCGACGGCCTCGGCGACCTTCACCGTCGAGGTGACCTACGGCTCGCTGGCGGTGCTCGTCGACCGGTTCGTCGACGACGAGTCCGTCGCGGCGGGTCTGGTCGACAAGCTCGAGGCGGCCGAGAGCGCAGCTCGTGAGAAGACCCGGGCGAATGTGCTCCGGGCCTTCGAGCGGCAGCTCGACGCGGCCGTCGGCAAGTCGGTCGACGCCGACGAGGCCGACGCGCTGCGCACGCTCGCCCGCGAGCTGCGGTGAGCGACCGGGCCGGCCGGTCGCCCAGCGGCCGGTCGGCCCGGTGAGCAGGTACGGACCAGGACGGCCGGTGGGAACCCTCCCACCGGCCGTCCGGCCGTCCGTCCTCGCCAGGTCGGCCCCGGTGGGGGCACAATCCGTCCGCACACGCGGCGTTACCCCGCGACGGAGTGGGGGAGGTGGACCGTTGGCGTCGATCGAGGACGTCGCCCGGGCGACGGGCGTCTCGACCGCCACCGTGTCGCGCGCCCTGCGCGGGCTCGGCTCGGTGGCCGAGCCGACGCGCGTGCGTGTGCAGCGGGCGGCGCAGACCCTCGGGTACGTGCCGTCGGCCGCCGCGGCGAGCCTGGCCAGCGGCCGGACGAAGGCGGTCGGGCTCGTCACCCCGCACGTGTCGCGCTGGTTCTTCTCCGTGGCCATCGAGACGATCGAGGCCGTCCTGCGGACGCACGGCTACGACGTCCTGCTCGTCATCCTCCCGCCGGGCGACCAGGTGCGCCCCGGGCCCGGGGCGATCGTGCCGCCGTCGCGGCCGACCATCGAGACCGAGCTGCTGCGCAAGCGGGTCGACGCGACGGTCGTGCTCACCCTGCCGCTCGTGCACCGGGAGCTGCAGACGCTGCGCGGCCTCGGCCACGCCGTCGTCAACGTCGGCGACGTCGTGCCCGGGCTGCCCTCCTTCGGCATCGACGACGTCGAGGTCGGCCGGCTCGCCACACGGCACCTGCTCGACCTCGGCCACACCGACGTCCACCTGGTCGGCGGCAGCGGCGACGAGCCCGGCGGGTGGGGACCCACGCGCGACCGCTACGTCGGCTACCGCGAGGTGATGGAGGCGGCCGGGCTGCGCGCGCGCCCCGCCATCAGCTGCGACCTCACCGTCGCGGAGGGCCGCCGGGCCGCCCGCGAGCTGCTCGCGCGCCCTGCCCTGCCGACCGGGCTGGTCGCGACCTCCGACGAGCTCGCGATCGGGCTGCTGCACGAGCTGCGGCTCGCGGGCGTCGCCGTGCCGGGCGACGTGTCGGTCGTCGGGGTCGACGACCACCCGCACGCCGAGCTGCACGACCTCACGACCATCGCGCAGCCCGTCGCGGAGCAGGCGGAGGCGGCCGCGCGCTGGCTGCTGCGCCTGCTCGGCACCGCCGGGCCGGTCGCCGGCCGGCTCCCCGCGGACTGGGACCGTCACGTCGAACGGCTCCCCACCGCGCTCGTCGTCCGCGGCTCGACCGCACGCGCGCGCGTCCGGCAACAGAGGTGACACGGCCACCGCACAGCCCGTGACCAGCGGCGGGCCAGCACGGTCACGTTGCCGGATCGTTACGCCGACGTGACGGTTCACGCTTGTGCACCCCTGCTGCAAGCGTTTACATACGGCTGTCAGCGGGCGGTGTCGAGGCTGTCCCGGCTAGCCATCAACGAGGAGGCAACACATGCGGATCCGCCTCAACAAGCGTGCGGCCACAGCCGTGAGCGCCGGTGTCGGCGTCTCGCTGCTGCTCGCCGCGTGCGGCGCGGATGCCATCGAGGGCGCCGGCGACGACGCCAGCGGCGGCGGTGCGGACGTCGCGAGCAGCGAGATCGACTGCGCGCCGTACGAGGAGTTCGGCGACATCGAGGGCGAGACGGTCAACCTCTACACCTCGATCCTCCCGCCGGAGGACCAGCCGTACATCGACGCGTTCACCCCGTTCGAGGAGTGCACGGGCGTCGACGTCGTCTACGAGGGCTCCGGCGAGTTCGAGGCCCAGCTCCTCGTGCGCACCGAGGCGGGCAACCCGCCGGACATCGCGCTGTTCCCGCAGCCGGGCCTGCTGCAGACCGTCGTGCGCGACACGGGCGCCGTCGTCCCCGCCCCCGACCAGGTCGAGGCCGCGGTCGACGAGTACTACGGCGAGGACTGGAAGGCCTACGGCACCGTCGACGACGAGTTCTACGCCGCGCCGAACAGCGCGAACGTGAAGTCGTTCGTGTGGTACTCCCCGAGCGCCTTCGAGGAGGCCGGCTACGAGGTGCCCGAGACGTGGGAGGACATGCTCGCCCTGTCCGACCAGATCGTCGCGGACAACCCCGACGGCGGGGTGAAGCCGTGGTGCGCGGGCATCGGCTCCGGTGACGCCACCGGCTGGCCGGCGACGGACTGGATGGAGGACGTCATGCTCCGGCTCAACGGGCCGGAGGTGTACGACCAGTGGGTCAACCACGAGATCCCCTTCGACGACCCGCAGGTCGCGGCCGTCCTCGAGGAGGTCGGCGGCATCCTCAAGAACCCCGACTACGTCAACGGCGGCATCGGTGACGTCCAGTCAATCGCGTCGACCACGTTCCAGGACGCCGGTCTGCCGATCCTCGACGGGCAGTGCTTCATGCACCGCCAGGCGTCGTTCTACGCGGCCAACTGGCCGGAGGGCACCACGGTGGCCGAGGACGGCGACGTCTTCGCCTTCTACCTGCCGCCGATCAACGAGGAGTTCGGCAACCCCGTCCTCGGTGGTGGCGAGTTCGTCGGCGCCTTCAACGACAACCCCGCCACCCAGGCGTTCCAGCTGTACATGACCTCCCCCGACTTCGTGAACCTGCGGGCGCAGGGCGGTCAGTTCATCCCGCCGAACAGCGAGCTGGACACCTCCAACCTCACCAACCCCATCGACGAGCTCTCCGCGGAGCTGCTCACCGACGAGAACGCGACGTTCCGCTTCGACGCCTCCGACCTCATGCCGGGCGCCGTCGGCGCCGGGTCGTTCTGGTCGGAGATGACGGCGTGGATCGCCGAGGACAAGCCGAACGAGGAAGTGCTCAGCTCCATCGAGCAGTCCTGGCCCTGATGCACCCCGGCCCCGCCGGACGGTCTTCCGACCGTCCGGCGGGGCCTCGCACCACCGGGCCCACGTGGGTAGCGTGGGTCCCAGGGTGGTCGCGGACGACGGAGTCCACGACCTTCCCGCCCCGGACATCGTCGACGAGGAGATGAACGGATCAATGGACGTCCTGCTCAACGCCAACACGGCGCCGGAGAAGCTCCTCGTGATGGTGGTGGCGATCGCGATCTTCGTCGCGGTCATGGCCCTGCTGCTGTTCCTGGTCGACCGGCCGAAGAACATCCCCAACTGGCTGGTGTTCCTCGGCTTCTTCGGTCCCGGGGCGCTGCTCATCATCTTCGGGCTCGTCAGACCCGCGATCATCACCATCTACCAGTCGTTCTTCAACCGCACGGGTGACGAGTTCATCGGCTTCGCCAACTTCGTCACGCTGTTCACCGACAACGACCTGCGCCAGGTGCTGCTCAACACCGTGATCTGGGTGTTCCTCGTCCCGATCGTGTCGGCGTTCCTCGGCCTGCTGTACGCCGTGCTCGTCGACCGCTCGCCGTTCGAGGCCGGCGCCAAGGCGCTCATCTTCCTGCCGATGTCGATCTCGTTCGTCGGGGCGGGCGTCATCTGGCGGTTCATCTACGAGTACCGGGCCGACATCGGTGACAACCAGCAGATCGGCCTCGCCAACCAGGTGCTCGTCTGGCTCGGCTTCGAGCCGTACCAGTTCCTGCTCAACTGGCCCGGCAACACGATCTTCCTCATCATCGTCATGATCTGGATCCAGACCGGCTTCGCCATGACGGTGCTGTCGGCGGCGATCAAGGCGATCCCCGACGACATCACCGAGGCGGCACGCCTCGACGGCGTCTCGGGCGGGCAGATGTTCCGCTACGTGACCGTGCCCGCCATCCGTCCCGCGCTCGTCGTGGTGCTCACGACCATCGCCATCGGCACGCTCAAGATCTTCGACATCGTCCGCACGATGACGGGCGGCAACTTCGGCACGTCGGTCGTGGCGAACGAGTTCTACACGCAGGCGTTCCGGCAGAACAACGCCGGTCTGGGCGCCGCGCTCGCCGTCATCCTGTTCGTGCTCGTGGTGCCGATCGTCCTCTACAACGTCCGCCAGATGCGCCTGTCGGAGGAGGTCCGATGAGCACGACCGACCGCAGCAGCGGCAGCCAGGCCAAGGGGTCCGTCGAGCACAAGGGCGTGATCGCTGGCGACGTGCTCGCCGGTGCACCGGAGGTGGCGGACAAGACCCGTACCCCCCGGCCGACCCGCGCCTCGAAGTTCAAGAAGGGTATGTCCAACCCGGTCGGCTCCGTCATCGCCATCGTCCTCGCGGTGCTGTGGACGATCCCGACCTTCGGCCTCGCGCTGTCGTCGATCCGGCCGGAGCAGGCGATCAAGACGACCGGCTGGTGGACGTGGTTCACCAACCCCGAGTTCACCGCCAACAACTACAACCTCGTGCTCTACGGCAGCGAGAACTTCGCCCGGTTCTTCATCAACTCCCTCGTCATCACCCTGCCCGCGGTCGCGATCCCCATCACGCTCGCGCTCCTCGCGGCGTACGCCTTCGCGTGGATCGAGTTCCCCGGCCGCGACTGGATATTCGTCGGCGTCTTCGCGCTGCAGATCGTCCCTATCCAGGTGACGCTCATCCCGCTGCTGAGCGACTACGTGGACTGGGGCCTCAACGGCAGCTTCTGGCCGATCTGGCTGTCGCACTCGATCTTCGCCCTGCCGCTGGCGATCTTCCTGCTCCACAACTTCATGAAGGACATCCCGCGCTCGCTCGTCGAGGCCGCGCGGGTCGACGGCGCCGGGCACGTGAAGATCTTCTTCCAGGTGCTCCTGCCGCTCCTCACCCCGGCCATCGCGGCCTTCGCGGTGTTCCAGTTCCTGTGGGTGTGGAACGACCTGCTCGTCGCGCTCGTGTTCGGCTCCGACCAGAACACGGCGCCGCTCACGGTCCGGCTCGCCAACCTGGTCGGCTCCCGCGGCACCGAGTGGCACCTGCTGACGGCGGGGGCCTTCATCTCGCTCATCGTGCCGCTCGTCGTGTTCCTCGCACTGCAGCGCTTCTTCGTCCGCGGCCTGCTCGCGGGCGGGGTCAAGGGCTGACGCGCTGACCGGCTGACCACAGGCCCCCCTCGGCGGGGTCGCCCCCCGAGTCACGTCCGCGCCGCCGTCCCGCTCCCTGCGGGCCGGCGGCGCGGTCGCGTCCGGGGCTAAGGACCCCGCCGCACGTGCCGATCACTCTCCTGCGCGACCACTCGGGTCGCACCGTGCCCGCAGGAGGTGCCGTGAGCGACAGCGCTGACGGGATGGACGAGATCGTCCAGGAGTTCCTCGTGGAGTCCCACGAGAACCTCGACCAGCTCGACCGCGACTTCGTGGAGCTCGAGCGCTCACCGGGGGCGCGCGAGCTGCTCGCGAGCGTGTTCCGCACCATCCACACCATCAAGGGCACGAGCGGCTTCCTCGGCTTCGGCAACCTCGAGAAGGTCACGCACGTGGGGGAGAACCTCCTCGCCCAGCTGCGCGACGGCGACCGGGTGCTCGACGCCGCCACCACCGACGTGCTGCTGCGCATGGTCGACGCCGTCCGCGAGCTGCTCGCCCTCATCGAGCAGACCGGCGTGGACGCGGGAGGCGACGTCAGCGACGTGGTCGCCGACGTCAGGGCCGTGCTCGAGGGCACCGCGCCGGCGCCCGTCGTCGCGCAGACCGTCGAGCCGTCCGCCGAGGCCGCTGCCGCACCGCTCGCGGAGGTCGTCGCCGACGAGCCCGAGGCGGCCGTCGCCGAGGACGGTCCGGAGCCCCTGCTCGACCTCCCCGCCGAGCCGGTCGCCGAGGCCGTCGCCGGCACCTGGGCCGACGGTGCGGCCGCAGCGGGCACCGCCGCTTCGGAGCCGGTCGAGCAGAAGAAGCGCAGCGCCGTCGACGGGTCCATCCGGGTCGACGTCGACGTGCTCGAGAACCTCATGCAGCTCGTCGGCGAGCTCGTGCTCAGCCGCAACCAGATCCTGCAGCTCGCCGCGGACTCCGCGGAGACCGACCTCGTGCGCTCCGCGCACCGCCTCGACCTCATCTCCTCCTCCCTGCAGGAGGCCGTGATGAAGACGCGCATGCAGCCGATGGACTACCTGTGGGCGAAGCTGCCGCGCGTCGTCCGCGACCTGTCCGCGCAGTGCGGCAAGGAGGTCGACCTCGTCATGCACGGGCGGGAGACCGAGCTCGACCGCACGCTGCTCGACGCCGTCAAGGACCCGCTCACCCACCTCGTGCGCAACGCCGTCGACCACGGCATCGAGGCCGCCGCCGTGCGCGAGGCCGCGGGCAAGCCGCGCCGCGGCACCCTCACTCTCCGCGCCTACCACGAGTCCGGCCAGGTCGTCATGGAGATCGGCGACGACGGCAAGGGCCTCGACCCCGCCGCCATCGGGCGCAAGGCCGTCGACAAGGGCCTCGTCACCGCCGACCAGCTCGCGGGCATGACGCGGCGCCAGGTGCTCGACCTCATCTTCCGGCCCGGGTTCTCCACGGCCGAGGCCGTGACGAACGTGTCGGGCCGCGGCGTCGGGATGGACGTCGTCCGCACGAACATCGAGAAGATCGGCGGCAGCGTCGACCTCACGAGCACGCCGGGCCACGGCACCGTCTGCCGGGTCACCATCCCGCTGACGCTCGCGATCATCCCGGCGCTCATCGTGCGCCAGGGCGAGGAGCGGTACGCGATCCCGCAGGCCAACCTCCTCGAGCTCGTCCGCATGAACCCCGAGGACGCGACGAGGGGCGTGGAGTACGTCGCCGGCGTGCCGGTGCACCGCCTGCGCGGGCGGCTGCTGCCGCTGCTCGACCTCGCCGAGCAGCTCGGCGTCGCCTCCGTCGGCCGCGGCGAGGCGGCCACCATCGCCGTCCTGCGCTCGGACACCGAGGAGTTCGGCCTCGTCGTCGACGAGGTCGTCGAGACCCAGGAGATCGTCGTCAAGCCGCTCGGGGCGTCCCTCACCGCGCTGCCGGCCTTCGCCGGGGCGGCGGTCATGGGCGACGGGCGGATCGCGCTCATCCTCGACGTGGCCGGCCTCGCCGCCGCGGGCAACGTCGCGTCCACCGCCGCGGCCGTCACCACGTCGCTGCAGGACGAGGCCGGCCTCGACGGCAGCGGCGACCTGCAGAGCCTGCTCGTCGTGCGCACCGAGGGCGCCCGCAACCTCGCGGTCCCGCTGGAGAAGGTGGCCCGCCTCGAGGAGGTCGAGGTCACCGCGCTCGAGCACGTCGGCGCGACGACCGTCGTGCAGTACCGGGGCGACCTGCTCCCGGTCGTCGAGCCCGACGGCGGCGGCTACGGCCCGGGGTACTCCTCCGGCTACGGCTACGACGGCTCCGGCTCCGGCTACGGCGTCCCCGGCCAGGGCGAGGCCCCGGCGCAGGAGAGCCTCGTCGTGCCGACGGTGACGATCGTCGTCTACCAGCACGCCGGGCGGCTCGTGGGCCTGCGCGTCGCGGAGATCGTCGACATCGTCGAGGTCCCGCTCGTGCTGTCCCCCATCGGCGCCCGCAGCGGCAGCCTGGGCTCGCTCGTGGTCAACGGCCACATCACCGACGTGCTCGACGTCGCCGCGCTCGCCGCCCCCTTCACATCCGACCTGCCCGACGCCTACCTCGCGGGCGAGCTGGAGGCCCACCGTGCCTACTGACCTCATCAGCCGCGACGTCCCCGGCTCCGCCGGCGCCGCCGTCGACACCGTGCAGTACTGCACCTTCTGGGTCGACGACCTCTACCTCGGCATCGACGCCCTCACGGTGCAGGAGGTGCTCCGCAACCCGGGCCTCACCCCGGTGCCCCTCGCCCCGCCCGCGGTGCGCGGCCTCATCAACCTGCGCGGGCAGATCGTCACCGCGCTCGACCTCGGCGCCCGGCTCGGCCGGACCCCGACCGAGCGGCGCATGAACGTCGTCGTCCGCACGGCCGAGGGGTCGGTGAGCCTGCTCGTCGACCGGATCGCCGACGTCGTCGAGGTGCGCCGCAGCGGCCACGAGGCCGTCCCGACGACGCTCGTCGGGGTCGCCCGCGAGCAGCTGAGCGCCACGTGCCCGCTGCCGGACTCCCTGCTCCTCGTGCTCGACGTCGCCCGCGTCACCGCGCTCCGCGTCGACGACAGCCGCTGACCTGCGCAGCACCCGCAGCACCCGCAGCACCCGCACCGTCCCGCACCCCGCCCCCACCCCGCCGCACCCCGGCCCCTCCCAGGAGAGACACCCATGAGCACGTCCACGGTCCGTCGCCGCCGCTCGTTCACGAGCTGGCCGCTGTCCCTCAAGCTCGGCACCCTCGTCGGCCTCGTGGTCGCCGTCCTCGTGGGCGTGGCCGTCAGCAACCAGCTGGTGAGCGACCACCGCACGGCCACCAACCGCGAGTTCCGGGACCTCGAGTACGCGCAGGGCGCCTTCCTGCAGCTGGCGAACCGGGCCTCCGAGCACAAGGCGACCGCCTACGTCGCCGCGCTCGGCGGCGACCTGGACGACGCCGACGCGTCGTTCGCCGAGGACCAGGCCACCGTCCAGGAGCTGCTCGCGGAGCTCGAGGGCTACGAGGTGCCGAGCGACGTGACGGCCGAGATCGCCGACGTGTCGGGTGCGTTCGAGGTCTACGAGGCGGCGATCGGCTCCTACCTCGCCGACGTCCGCGCCGACCAGAGCGCCGCCCGTGCCCAGTGGGACCGCGTCGACGTCGCCGAGGACGAGATCGACACGCAGATGGACGAGGTCGACACGGTCCTCAGCGCGGCGATCGAGGAGTCGCTCGTCGAGACGTCCGGGCTGGGCGACCTGACGAAGCAGATCCTCTGGCTCAGCGCCGCCATCGGCATCCTCCTCGTCGGTGCTGCCGGCTTCCTCGTGTACCGCGTCACCGCGCCGCCGCTGGCCGGCACGGTCGCCTCGCTCGAGACCCTCGCCGGCGGTGACCTGCGCGTGCGCACCGAGGTCGACCGCACCGACGAGGTCGGTCGCATCGCCCACGCCGTCAACCGCCTCGCCGAGCAGCTGCGCACCTCCCTCGGCGACGTGCAGGAGGGCTCCGTCGCCCTGTCCGGCGCCGCCGGCGAGCTCGACGGCGCCGCCACCGAGGTGGCCGCCGCCGCCGAGGAGTCCGCGCAGCAGGCCAACGTCGTCGCCGCCGCCGCCGAGCAGGTCACGCGCAACGTGCAGACCGTCGCCGCCGGCGTGGAGGAGATGGGGCAGTCCATCCGCGAGATCGCCACGAGCGCGCAGGAGGCCGCCTCGGTCGCCGGCGAGGCCGTCACGGTCGCCGGCGAGGCGGGCCAGATCGTCCACCGCCTCGGCGAGTCCAGCCAGCTCATCGGCGAGGTCGTCCGCGTCATCACGTCCATCGCCGAGCAGACGAACCTGCTCGCGCTCAACGCGACCATCGAGGCCGCGCGGGCCGGCGAGGCGGGCAAGGGCTTCGCCGTCGTCGCGACCGAGGTCAAGGAGCTCGCGACGCAGACCGGCTCCGCGACCGAGGACATCGGCAAGCGGGTCGCCGCCATCCAGGCCGACTCCTCCGACGTCGTCGAGGCGATCGCCCGGATCGAGCAGACGATCGGCCGCATCCACGACATCCAGACGACGATCGCCTCGGCCGTCGAGGAGCAGACCGCCACGACCGCCGAGATGGGCCGGTCGCTGTCGGAGGCCGCCGCCGGCTCCAGCGAGATCGGCTCCGGCATCACCGCCGTCGCCGCGGCCGCGGAGGAGTCGAGCGTCCAGGCGCAGACGAGCACCGCGCACACCCGCTCGCTCAGCGCCCTCGCCGGGCGCCTCGAGGGGACGGTCCGCCGCTACACCCTCTGAGCGGTCCGCCGCCGCCCGCGCCGCCCCCGCGACCCGACCGGTCGCGGGGGCGGCGCGCGTTCGTGCCGGGGGGTCCTGCCAGAGATCGTGCCGGGGGCCGTGCCGCCCACGCTCCGCGACCGTGACCTCACTGCGGGCGCGCGGGCTCACCCGCGCGGGGGACGGGCTCGGGCAGGACCCCCCGTCCGGTGGTGTCGCGCGGGACGCGGCGGCACCACGATGTCGGCGTGCCCTACAGCCTGACGAGTGCGAGCGCCCTCGGCCTCGACCTCGCGCGCACGCCCGGCGGCGCGGGCGCTGCCGCCCAGCTCGTGCGCGGGCTGGGCGTCGACCCGGGCCCGGCCGTGCCGGGGACCGGCCCCGGGCCGTCCGACCTCGCCGAGGCGCGCGACCGCGCCGTGGCGCTGCTCGTCGCGGACGGGCCGGCCACCGTCCGCCTCGAGGACCCGCGTGACCCGCGTGAGCCGTCCAACCCGTCCGGCCCGTCGGACCCCGCCGCCGCCCGGCCCGGCGTCACCGGGGCGCTCGACGCGCTGTCCACCGCGCTGCGGCGCCTGCGGAGCACCGCCGCCGGCCTCGCCCTCGGCACGGTGCACGACCTCGTCGACCTCGCGTCCGGCCTGCCCGTCGACGCCACCGGCCGCCCCGGCGGTGCGGGCGTGCCCGGTCTCCACGTCCGGCCGGCGCGGGAGGCGGCCCTCGGGCGCGCGGTGGCCGACGCCGTGCTCGCCGAGCTCGTCCTCGCCCGCCGTGACCCCGCCGCCCCCGTCCTCGCCCGCGCGCTGCGTGCGGTCCTGGACGCGAGCGTGCTGCCCGAGGTGGGCGCCCCCGGCGACGCCCTGCCGGCCGGCGCCGTCCGGGACCTCGTCCGTGCCGTCGCCGCCGCCCACGCCGCCCGCCTGGTGCGCGTCGGCCGCACGGAGCCACCGACCGGTCTCGCCACCGGCGACGCCGCCGGCGCGTGGACGACCGCCATGCACGACGCCACCTGGGCGGTGGAGCTGACCGGACGCACCAGGCTCGCCGCGACCGCCCAGCTCGAGCTCGTCCGTGCGCTCGCCGTGTCGGGCGTCGACGCCCACTCCGCCGCCGCCGGCACGTGGAACCGGTGCAGCGGGGCGGTGCAGGCCCTCGTCGTCGCCGACCTCGTCGGCGAGGAGACGCTCTGCGCCCTGCACGCCGACCTCGCCGACGACCTGGCCTGACCGGCAGTCCGGGCCCCGGGCATCAGGTCGGGCCGGTTCCTGCCGAATAGGAGCATGGCGCCCCTCCCGGGGTGCGTCGCGCTGGGGTCGGACGACCCCCGGACGGAGGTCACGTGCAGGGCAGCCCCCGCATCAGGGTCGTCGTGGTCGACGACTCGGTCGTCGTGCGCCGTCTCGTCTCCGACGTGCTCGCCTCCGACCCCGAGATCGAGGTCGTCGCCACGAGCAGCAACGGCCGCCTCGGCGTCGACGCGGTGCGCCGGCTCCGCCCGGACGTCGTGACGATGGACATCGAGATGCCCGTCATGGACGGCATCGAGGCGGTCCGCGAGATCCGCACGACCGACCGGACCGTGCCGATCATCATGTTCAGCACCCTGACGGCCCGCGGCGCCCGCGCCACCTTCGACGCCCTCGACGCCGGCGCCACCGACTACGTGACGAAGCCGGGCCAGGCCTCGGCCGTCGGCTCCGGCCTGGACCAGGTCCGCGCGGAGCTCCTGCCCCGCGTCCGCGCCCTCGCCGCGCGGCGCCGTCCCGGCGCCCTCGGTGCCCGTCCCGCCCTCGGCGCCCCGACGTCCCGCCCGGCGACGCCCGGCCTGCCCGCCGCACGCGCGGGGCTGCTCGGCACGCCCGGCACGCCCG
>NZ_JBBAYJ010000037.1 GCF_037153975.1 Aquipuribacter sp. SD81 | reverse complement strand
TTGGCCTCCGACTTCCGGGCGGCGGCCCACCGGCGTGGTCGGGCAGCGCGCCGGCCGCGTCCGCCGCGGCCCAGCCGAAGCGGGCGTCGGGCCGGCAGCGCGGGTCGCCGCCGCGCCCGAGGTCGAACAGGATCGCGGCGGGCACGACGGGCACCCGGGCCGACCCGACCGGTGTGAGCACGTCGAAGCCGCGGCCGTCCGCCTCGCACCACGCGAGGACCCCGTCGGCGGCGGCGAGCCCGAACGCGCTGCCGCCGGACAGCACGACGGCGTCCACGGTGCTCACGAGCGTGCCCGGCGCCAGCGCGTCGGTCTCCCGCGTGCCGGGGCCGCCGCCGCCGACGACCACGGAGCCGACGGTGCCGGGCGGCGGCAGCACGACCGTCGTGCCGGTCAGCCAGCCGTCGCCGCGGGCGTCCGCGTGCCCGACCCGCACCCCGGCCGGTCCGGGCAGGAACCCGGCGGCGCCGCGCAGGCCGGACGCGGGGAGCGCCGGCGGCGGAGGCAGGTCGCGCGGTCGGTCGGCGGACGGCGTCGTCACCGCCCCGACGCTACTGCTGTCCGGGCGGGCGCGGCGGCCCGCGCCTAGCATGTCCGCTCGTGCCGTACGACCTGCACACCCACTCCACCGCCAGCGACGGGACGACGTCGCCGGCGGCGGTCGTGGCGGCGGCCGCGCGGGCGGGGCTCACCGGTCTCGCCCTCACCGACCACGACACCGGTGCCGGGCTCGCGGAGGCCGTCGCCGAGGCCCGCCGGCTGGGGGTCGTGCTCGTGCCGGGCGTCGAGGTGTCGACGAGCCACCAGGGGCGCTCGGTGCACCTGCTCGCCTACGGCGACGTCGCGGGCGACCCGCACCTCGCCGCCGTCCTGGCGGGGACCGTGGCGAGCCGCCGCGACCGGCTGCGCCGCATCGTCGACGGGGTGCGGCGGGCCGTCCCGGACCTGCGCTACGAGGACGTCCTGGCGCGCGTGCCCGACGGCGTGACGCCGGGGCGGCCGCACGTGGCCGACGCGCTCGTCGCCGCGGGCGCCGTCGCGAGCCGCGACGAGGCCTTCGAGGAGCTGCTCGCCGAGGACGGCCCGTACTACGTGGCCTACCGCGCCCCCGACCTCGAGCAGACGGTGCGTGACGTCGTCGCGGCGGGCGGCGCGCCCGTCGTCGCGCACCCGGGCTCGCGGTCGGCGGCCGACGTGCTCGACCGGACGACGCTCGAGGCGCTCGTCGCCGCGGGCCTGGTCGGGCTCGAGGTCGACCACCGCGACCACGACGCGGCCGCCCGGGCCCGGCTGCGGGCCGCCGCCGGGGAGCTCGGCCTCCTCACGACGGGCGCGAGCGACTACCACGGGGCCGGCAAGCAGAACCGGATCGGCGAGAACACGACCCCCGACGAGGTGGTGGCGCGGCTGCTGCCGCGAGCGGCCTACGCCTCCTGAGGCACGGGGGCGTCGAGGCCGAGCCGGCGCCTGGCCGCGCGCTCGTGCGGGCTGCGGCGCAGGGCGGGCACGAGGGCCCCGACCCCGCGGCCGGTCAGGCGCAGCGCACGCAGCGACGACGACACCGCGGCCTCGGGGACGACCGCGGCGCCGGTGCGCAGCGGCAGCGGGAACAGCCGGCGCGCCCAGTCGGGCAGGGTCGCGAACGCGAGCCCCGCGATCGACGCCCACCCGGCGCGCGCCGGGGTCGCGAGCTCGACGACCGGGTGCAGCGGGGGCGCGAGCACGACCGCGACGGCCTCGCGCGCCGCGTCGCTGAGGCGCAGCCCGTCACGGACCCCGGCGAGGTAGTCGGTGAGGTCGGCCGTGCACGTCGGGACGAGGGAGGGGGGCACCCCGAGGAGGGCCGCCGCCCGCACCTGCTCCGCGACGTAGGCGTCGGCCTCGCGGTCGTCGAGGTCGAGCCCGCCGCGCCGCACGACGTGGAGCATCGAGTCGACGAGGCAGCAGTGCACCCACAGCAGCAGCTCGGGGTCGTCGAGGCGGCGCGGGGTGCCGTCGTCACGGGCGCGCGCGGGCCGGTCGTGGGCGCGGCGGACGTGGGCCGCGGCCCGGTGCACCTGCTCGACGGAGCCGAAGGTCGTCAGCGCGACGAAGTCGGCGGTGCGCAGCAGCCTCGGCCACGGCTCCTGCCGGTACCGGGAGTGCGCGTCGAAGCCCTCGGCCACCACCGGGTGCAGCGACTGCAGGAGCAGCGCGCGCAGGCCGCCGACTCCCATGAGCGGGTCGCCGTGCACGCGCCACGACACGCTGTCCGGCCCGAACAGCCCCGGGTCGGGCCGCTCCGCCGCGTCCCCGTCGCGGCCGGCGGGCGCGCGGTCGCGGAGGTCGACCACCGCGGCGGGGGCACCAGGACGGGTCGGCACCGGGACATCCTCACCTACCGGACGGCCGGGACGCCTGTCGGGCGGCGGCACGTCGCCGGGTGCGGCCGTCCCGGGTGCCGGCCGGTCGGTGATTGGATGCAGGCGTGCCCCGTGTGCTCGCCGTCGCGAACCAGAAGGGCGGCGTCGCGAAGACGACGACCGCCGCGGCGCTCGCGACCGCGTTCGCCCAGGCCGGGCGACGGGTGCTGCTCGTCGACCTCGACGCGCAGGCGTGCCTCACCTTCGCGCTCGGTGTCGACGCGGAGGAGGTGACGACCAGCAGCCACGACGTCCTGCTCGGTCGGCCGCTCGCCGACTCGGTGGTCCGCACCGCGGAGGGTGTCGACCTCGTGCCCGCGACCATCGACCTCGCGGGGGCCGACGCCGCGCTCATGGTGCGACCCGGCCGCGACCTCGCGCTGCGGACCGCCCTGGCCTCGGTGGCCGACGACTACGACGACGTCGTGCTCGACTGCTCGCCGAGCCTCGGCGTGCTCACCCTCAACGCCCTCGCGGCCGCCGACGAGGTCCTCGTGCCCCTGGCGGCGGAGATGCTGAGCCACCGTGCGGTCGGGCAGCTGCTCGACACGGTCGAGGACGTGCGCCGCATCCTCAACCCGGGGCTCAGGGTGGTCGGGCTCCTGCCGACGATGGTCGACCTCCGCACCTCGCACGCCCGGGAGGTGGTCGCCGACCTGGAGGGTCGCTACGGCCTGCCGGTGCTGCGTGCCGTCCCGCGGTCGGTGCGCGTCGCCGAGGCGCCGACGCGCGGGCGCAGCGTGCTCACGACCAGCCCACGCTCGGCGGCGGCCGCCGCCTACCGGGAGCTCGCGGCGGAGCTGCTCGCCGGTCGCTGAGGTGCGCCCCCGGGCCTCAGCCCGTGGTGACGGGGGACCCGCTGCTCCCGCTCGCGGCGCCCTGGCCCGACCCGCGGCGGCGTCGGCGCCGACGCGTCCCGCCGGAGCCGCCCTCCGCGGAGCCGGTGCCGTCGCCGGAGGCGGCGCCGCCGCCGTCCACGACGACGGTCTCCGAGGAGCCACGACGCCGTCGCCGCGGCGTGCGCGGCACCTCGACGCCCTCGTCGGACGCGGCGGACGGCTCGGACGGACCGCCGCCGGAGCGACGCCCGCGACCGCCGTCACGCCCGCGGCCACCCTCGCGGCCGCCGTCACGACCACCCTCGCGACCACCGTCACGGCCACCCTCGCGACCGCCGTCACGGCCACCGCGCGAGCGGCCGCGGCCGGCCTTCGCGGGGCCCTCGACGTCCTCGTACTCCTCGGCGTCCAGGCCCGCCCGGGTGCGCGCCGCGCGGGGCAGCCGGCCCTTCGTGCCCTCGGGGATGCCGAGGTCCGTGTACAGGTGCGGCGACGTGGAGTAGGTCTCGACGGGCTCGTCGGCGGGGATGCCGATCTCGCGGGCGATGACCTGCCAGCGGACGGTGTCCGCCCACTCCACGAAGGTGACGGCCGTGCCGCCCTTGCCGGCGCGCCCCGTCCGGCCGATGCGGTGCACGTACGTGCGCGCGTCGTCCGGGCACTCGTAGTTCACGACGTGGGTCACGTCGGTCACGTCGATGCCGCGCGCGGCCACGTCCGTGGCGATGAGCACGTCGACCTTGCCGTTGCGGAAGGCGCGCAGCGCCTGCTCACGGGCGCCCTGGCCGAGGTCGCCGTGGATCGCGGCGGCCGCGAACCCGCGCGTCACGAGGTCGTCGGCGACCTTCGAGGCGTTGCGGCGGGTGCGGGTGAACACGATCGTGAGCCCGCGACCCTCGGCCTGCAGCAGGCGCGCGAGGCACTCGATGCGGTCCATCGGGTGGGTGCGGTAGGCGAACTGCGTGACGAGCTTGACCGTCGCGCCGTCGTCGTCCGGGTCGTGGGCCCGGATGTGCGTCGGCTGCGTCATGTACTGCCGCGCGAGCGACACGACGGCCGACGGCATCGTCGCGCTGAACAGCATGGTCTGCCGGCCAGCGGGCGTGCGGGACAGGATGCGCTCCACGTCCGGCAGGAAGCCGAGGTCGAGCATCTCGTCGGCCTCGTCGAGCACGACGTGGCGGGCGTTGCCGAGGTCGAGGTGCCCCTGGTTCGCGAGGTCGATGAGCCGACCGGGCGTGCCCACGACGATCTCGACGCCGCGGCGCAGCGCCTCGATCTGCGGCTCGTACGCCCGGCCGCCGAAGATGACCGTCACGCGGACCGGCCGCCTGCTCGCGGCCGTCGTGAGGTCCTGCGCGACCTGCAGCGCGAGCTCGCGCGTCGGCGCCACCACGAGCGCCTGCGGGGCGCCGGGGACGGCGAGGTCGTCGAAGCCGGGCTCGCCGGGGCCGACGACGCGCTGCACGAGCGGGACGCCGAACCCGAGCGTCTTGCCCGTGCCGGTCTTCGCCTGCCCGATGATGTCGGCACCGCCGAGCGCGACCGGCAGCGTCATCGCCTGGATCGGGAACGGGTGCGTGATCCCGGCGCCCGCGAGGGCCTCGCAGATCTCGGGCTGCACGCCGAAGTCGGCGAACGTCTGGGGGGTCGGCACCTTCGCGGCGGTCGTCTCGAGGGTCTCGGTCGCGCCTGCGGGGCCGGTGTCGGAAGTCGTCAAGTCAGTCACTATGGCCACGATCGTAGCCGGGCGCCGGGGCTAGGGTGCCGCCATGCAGCCCGACGACACCGCAGGCCCCCGCCCCGAGGCGGCCGCCGGGGGTGCCGTCGTCGACCTGCTGGGCGCCCTCGCCTACGGCGAGCTGACGGCCTTCAGCCGTCTCGCCGGCGACGCGGAGCTCGCGCCGAGCCTCGCCGAGAAGATCGCCCTCGCGCAGGTGGCGGCCACCGAGCTGCGCCACTACGAGGCCCTCGCGGAGCGCATCGAGGCGCTCGGCGGCGACCCGCAGGACGCGATGGCCCCCTTCGTCGCCCCGGTCGACGCCTTCCACGACCGGACCGCGCCGAACGACTGGCTGGAGGGGCTCGTCAAGGCCTACGTCGGCGACGGCATCGCGATGGACTTCTACCGGGAGGTCGCGGCCTTCGTCGACACCGGCACCCGCGACCTCGTCGAGCAGGTGCTCGCCGACGAGGGGCACACGGCCGTCGTCGCGCGCGCGGTGCGGCAGGCGGTCGACCGGGACCCGCGCATCGCCGGGCGGCTCGCGCTGTGGGCGCGCCGGCTCGTGGGCGAGGCGCTGAGCCAGGCCCAGCGCGTCGCCGTGGACCGGGACGGGCTCGCGGGCCTGCTGGTCGGCACCGAGCACGCACCCGGGGCCGACCTCGCGCAGATCGGGCACATGTTCGGCCGGATCATGGAGCGGCACGGCGCGCGCATGAAGGTCCTCGGCCTCGCGCCCTGACGTCCGTGCGGCGGGGCGCCGCCGGGGCTCAGCCCCCGACGGTGCCGAACCCGACGCTGCGGACCTCGGTGGGCCCGGTCTCGACGTAGGCGAGCGCGCTGGTGGCGACGATGACCCGCCGGCCGCGGTCGTCGACGAGCTCGAGGACGCCGCCGGCCTCGATCGCGGCGCCGACCTTCTTCGCGATGTCCTCCGGGGACTGCTCCGTCTCCAGGACGATCTCGCGGGGCGCGTTCTGCACGCCGATCTTGACCTGCACCAGGACCTCCTGAGCGTGGGGGTGCGGACGCTCGCCCGCCGGGCCAGCGTAGACCGGGCGCCGGGCGGTGCCGGCGGCGGTCAGCCGCCGGACTTCGGGAAGCCGCGCACGCCGCGCCACGACAGCGACGAGACGAGGCGGGCGGCGTCCTCGCGCGGGATCGGGCGGCCCTTGCTCAGCCACCAGCGGGCCGTCACCTGCGCCTGCCCGACGAGCGCGATGCCGAGCATCCGCGCCTCGCCCGCCGGCAGCCCGGTGTCCTCGGCGATGACGGCGCTGATCGGCGCCGCGCACGCCGCGGTCATGCGCGCGACCCGCTCCTGCACGAGCGGCTCGCTCGTGAGGTCGGACTCGAAGACGAGCCGGAACGCCTCGCCGTCGCGGTCGACGAACTCGAAGAACGCCGCCGTCACGCCCGCGACCCGCTGCTTGTTGTCGTGCGTGGCCTCGAGGGCGTCCCGCACGGCCGCGACGAGGGAGTCGACCAGCCCGTCGAGGACGGCGAGGTAGAGCTCGAGCTTGCCGGGGAAGTGCTGGTACAGGACGGGCTTGGACACCCCGGCGCGCTCGGCGATCTCGTCCATGGCGGTCGAGTGGTAGCCGTTGGCCACGAAGACCTCCTGCGCCGCGCCGAGGAGCTGGCGACGGCGGGCGGGGCGCGACAGGCGCGTGCCGCGGGCGGCGTCGCCGGTGACCGGCGGCTCGGCGGCGGCTGCGCTCGTCATGGCGGGGAGGCTACCGGCGCGCACCGCCTCCGACGGCGGACGTGCACCGGGAACAGCCGGCCCGTCCGGCCGGTTGACGGGCACGACCCCGCTGCCCCTCCCCGAGGAGAGACCCGTGAGCCTGCCCCCGCTGGTCGAGCCCGCCGCCGAGCTGTCGGTGGAGGAGGTGCGCCGCTTCAGCCGGCACATCATCATCCCCGACGTCGGCATGGTGGGGCAGAAGCGGCTGAAGAACGCCCGCGTCCTCGTCGTCGGCGCCGGCGGCCTCGGCAGCCCCGCTCTGCTGTACCTCGCGGCCGCGGGCGTCGGCACGCTCGGGATCGTCGAGTTCGACGTCGTCGACGAGTCCAACCTGCAGCGGCAGGTCATCCACGGGACCTCCGACGTCGGCCGGCCGAAGGCGCAGTCCGCGCGCGACTCGGTCCTCGAGGTCAACCCCTACGTCGACGTGCGCCTGCACGAGACGCGGCTGGACTCCTCCAACGTCCTCGACGTGTTCCGCGACTACGACCTCGTCGTCGACGGCACGGACAACTTCGCCACCCGCTACCTCGTGAACGACGCGTGCGTGCTGCTCGGGATGCCGTACGTGTGGGGCTCGATCTACCGCTTCGAGGGCCAGGTGAGCGTGTTCTGGGCCGACCCGCCGGCCGGCCCCGACGGGCAGCAGCGCGAGGGCGTGCAGTACCGCGACCTGTACCCGGAGCCGCCGCCGCCCGGCATGGTGCCGAGCTGCGCCGAGGGCGGCGTGCTCGGCGTGCTGTGCGCCTCCATCGGCTCCGTCATGGTCAACGAGGCGGTCAAGCTCCTCACCGGCATCGGCGACCCGCTGCTCGGGCGCCTGCTCGTCTTCGACGCCCTCGAGATGAGCTGGCGCGAGGTGCGGGTGCGCAAGGACCCGGCCGGCGAGCCCGTCACCGGGCTCATCGACTACGAGGCCTTCTGCGGCACCGTCAGCCAGGAGGCCTCCGACGCCGTCGCCGGCTCGACGATCTCCGTGCTCGACCTCAAGCAGATGCTCGAGGAGCGCGAGCGCGGTGAGCGCGACTTCGTCCTCGTCGACGTCCGCGAGCCCGACGAGCGCGACATCGTCGAGATCCCCGGCTCCGTCCTCATCCCCAAGGGCGAGTTCCTGTCCGGTGCGGCGCTCGAGCGGCTGCCCGGCGACCGGCAGGTCGTCCTGCACTGCAAGGCGGGCACGCGGTCGGCCGAGGCGCTCGCCGTGGTCAAGGGCGCCGGCTTCGCCGACGCCGTCCACGTGGGCGGCGGCGTGCTCGCGTGGGTCGACCAGGTGGAGCCGCACAAGCCGACGTACTGACCGCCGGACCCGTCGGCGGCCGGACCCGCCGACGGTCCGGCCTACGGAGCCTGGTGCCGCGCCTGCCGCTCCTGCCGTGCGCCCGCGTACTGCACGTCCACCCCGCCGACGCTCGCCGTCAGGTCGAGCACCCGGTCGGCGCCGGGCGTGTCGGTGACGCCGACCTGCGCCTCGCCGACGGACACCCGCGACGTGACGTCGTAGGCGGTCCCGTCGTCCGGCAGCGTCACCACGAGCCCGCCGACCGACGACGACGCGGTGACGCTGCGCGGCGGCGCGGCGAAGTCGAGGCTCGCCCCGCCCGTGGAGACCGCGACGTCCACGGTCTGCGACGTCGCGCGCCGCAGGGACACCCCGCCGGCCCCGACGCTCGCCGTCACGTCGCCGGCGACCCCCTCCGCCTCGAGACCGCCCGCGGCCAGGTCGACGTCGAGGTCGACGTCGGGGTCGACGAGCAGGTCGTACCCGACGTCGCAGCGGCGCGGCCAGGCCTGCGAGGGGCACTCGACGGTGAGGGTGAGCACGCCGCCGTCCTGCGTCGCGGAGACGGTCCCGTCCGCCCACGACGTCGTGAGGGAGCTCGTGCCGGTGACGGCACCGGGGGCCGCGCCGTCGGTCCGGACCCGCACCCCGCCCGTGGCGCCCTGCACGACCACCTGCCGCACGCCCGTCGCCTCGACGGGCCCGCGCACGGTGCGGGTCCCGCTGGCCAGGACCGCGGCCCCGACCACCCCGGCGACGAGCGCGACGACGACCAGGACGCCCAGCACCGCGAGCACCGCGGCCCACCACGGCACGGGCGGGCGCCCCGCGGGCGGCCGACCCGAGGGCGGTCCGGTGGGCGGGCCCGCGGCCGGGCCCGGGCGCGGGTCCACGACGGCCGGTCCGGCTGCTCCGCTCACGGCTGGTCCTCCCGCTCGGCGTGGTCGAGGTAGCGCAGGACCGCCAGCACACGCCGGTGGTCGTCACCGGTCGGGGCGAGGTCGAGCTTGGTGAAGAGGTTCGACACGTGCTTCTCCACCGCGCCCTCGGTGACGAACAGCGCGGCGGCGATGCCGGAGTTGGACCGGCCCTCGGCCATGAGCTGCAGCACGTCGTGCTCGCGGGGGGTCAGGGTCGACAGCGGGTCGGCGCGCCGGGCGCGCGCGAACAGCTGCGCGACCACCTCGGGGTCCAGCGCCGTGCCGCCGCCGGCGACGCGCTGCATGGCCTCGACGAAGTCGCCGACGTCGGCGACCCGGTCCTTGAGCAGGTAGCCGACGCCCTTCGCCCGGCCCGCGAGGAGCTCCGAGGCGTAGTTCTCCTCCACGTACTGGCTCAGCACCATGACGGCGACGTCCGGGAACTGCTCGCGGACCACCAGCGCGGCGCGGACCCCCTCGTCGGTGAACGTCGGCGGCATCCGGACGTCGGTGAGCACCATGTCCGGCCGCTCGGCGGACACGGCGGCGAGGAAGCCCTCGGCGTCCCCGGCGGCGGCGACGACCTCGAAGCCGCTGCTCTCGAGCACCCGGACGAGACCCTCCCGCAGCAGCACGCTGTCCTCCGCGAGCACGACGCGGGTGCGCGGGACCTGTGGTCCCTCGGGTGGGGTGGTGGTCACGGTCGGCCTCCGGTCGGGACGTCGGTCGGGGGGGTGCCGGGCGCGACGGGCACGCCCGGCCGGACGGGTACCGCGGCCGCGCCGGCGGCGGGGCCGGGCGGGGGCAGGGGGAGCCGGACCGACAGGACGGTCGGGCCGCCGGGCGGGGACGACACGAGGACGTCGCCGTCGACCGCGCCGACCCGGTCGCGCAGGCCGATGAGGCCGCTGCCGCGCGTGGGGTCGGCGCCGCCGCGCCCGTCGTCGGTGACCGTGGCGACGAGCCACGGCCGTCCTCCGAGCTCCTGCAGGTCGACGTCCACCCGGGCGCTCGCGGCACCGGAGTGCTTCGCGACGTTCGTCAGGGCCTCCGAGACGGAGAAGTACGCGATCGCCTCCAGGCGCGCCGGCGGCCGGGGCCCTGGGGCGACGTGCACGGAGACCGGCACGGGGGAGCGGGCCGCGAGCGCCGACAGCGCCGCGTCGAGGCCGCGGTCGGTGAGGACGGGCGGGTGGATGCCCCGCGCGACGCGGCGCAGGTCGGCGACGGCCTCCTTCGCCGAGGCGTGGGCGCGGTCGAGCAGCTCGACGAGCTCCGGGCTGCCGGACTCGGTGGCGACCCGGCGGCGGGCCATGCCGAGGTCCATGGCGAGGGCGACGAGGCGCTGCTGGGGACCGTCGTGCAGGTCCCGCTCGATGCGGCGGCGCTCGGCCTCGACGGAGTCGACGGCGCGCTCGCGGGTCTCGGTGAGGGTGTCGACGCGGGCGCTGAGCGCCGCCACCTCCGCCTCGGGGTCGCTGGACACCGCGAGCCTGGCGATGGCGACGTCCACCCGGCCGAACGCCCACGCGACGTAGGGCAGGACGAGCAGCACGAGCAGCCCCCCGACGCCCACGGGCCACACGAGCGCCTGCCGCAGGGCCTCCTCGCCCCACACGACCGAGCCGTCCGGCAGGAACGGCACGGCGACGCCGAGCAGCCCCCCGACCAGCAGGGCCGTCACGACGAGGCCGCCGGTCAGGCCCCACACCGACACGAGCGTGAGGTGCAGCAGGGAGCGCCAGGGCCGGGGGTCCAGCAGCACCCGCCGCCACGCGGGGAGGTGCGCGGGGCGGCGCGGCATGGGCGGCACCCACGTGCCGAGGAACACCGCGATGCGCCAGCGCTCGGCGCCCGTGGCCGCGAAGGCGACGAGCAGGCACAGGGCGAGCAGGGGCAGCCCCACGAGGGTCGCGGTGAGCAGCGCGGCGCTGACCGCGCTCAGCACGAGGGACAGGAAGACGAAGGCGAGCAGCAGGTCGAGGACGAGGTGGACGACGGCGGGCCAGCCCCGCAGCCAGGTCTCCGCCGCCCGGTGCCGCCTCGGCGCACCGACGGCCGCTGCCGTGCCGTCGCCGTCCGTGCCCGTCGCGCCGCTCGTGCTCACACCGGAACCGTAGGAGCCGCGCGGTCCCCGGGTCAGTGCGGTGACCGGGCCGGTCCGTGCGGGGGACAACCCCCGGGTGCCCCGGACGCGGGTGCCGCTTGTGTCCGCGGCCCCCGGCATGCTGTGCGGCGTGGACGAGGGGACCCTGCCGGACTTCGCCGAGGCGGTGCTCGACGTGGTCGACGCCGTGCCGGCCGGGAAGGTCACCACGTACGGCCGGGTGGCGGCGCTGCTCGCCGGGGCGGGGCTGCGGGGCGGCGGGCCCCGGGCGGTGGGTGCCGTCCTGTCGCGGTACGGCGCCGCGGTGCCGTGGTGGCGCGTGTGCCCGGTCGACGGCAGGCCCGGGGCACATCCGGAGGAGGCGCGGCGGCGCTGGTCGGAGGAGGGCACGCCCCTGCGCGGGCGGGTGGGTGAGGAGCGCGTCGACGTCGACGCGGCGCTCGCCGAGCTCCGGCTGCCGGAGTGGGTGGGGCGGTGAGCGACGGCGTCGGGCGCGTCCGGCTGGGAGCGGTGACGCTCACCCCGGCGCAGGCGGCGGTGGTCACCACCCCGGGCCGACAGCTCGTGGTGGGCGCCGCCGCGACGGGGTGCACGACCGCGCTGCTGGCGTGGGCGCTCGGGCGGGCCGGCGCCTCCGGGCCCCAGCCGCTCGTGCTCGTGCCGAGCCGGCGCGCGGCCGGGCGGGCGCGCGACGCGCTGGAGGCGCTGCTCCCGGGGACGGTGAGCAGTCCACCGGCCCGGACCCCGCAGTCGCTGGCCTGGTCGCTCCTGCGCGAGCACGCGCTCGCCACCGGCGCCCCGGTGCCGCGCCTCGTCACGGCGTCGGAGCTCGACGAGGTGCTCGCCGAGCTGCTCGAGGGTCACGAGCCGGACGGCTCCCAGCCGGGGGACGGGGACGGGACGGACGACGACGGCGCCCCCGTCGCGTCCGACGGGTTCCCCCGCGTGCCGGGACCGCGCTGGCCCGAGCGCGTCCACGCAGGGCTGCGGCGGTCGAGGGCCTTCCGTGACGAGGTGCGCGAGCTGGCCGCCCGGGTGGTCGAGCACGGCGAGGACCCGGCCGGGCTGCTGCGGCTGGCCCGTCGGCACCGGCGCCCGGAGTGGGCCGCGGTCGCCCGGCTGCTCGCCGAGGTGCAGCAGGTGGCGGGGCTGCGCGGTGACGGCGGCCTCGACCCGGCGGGCACCGTGGCCGAGGCCGCCGAGCTGCTCGCCGAGCGGGCGACGGGCACGGCCGCGTGGCTGCGCGGGCACGTCGCCCACCTCGGCGTCGACGACGCGCAGGACCTCACGCCCGCGGGCTGGTCGCTCGTCCGCGAGGTCGTGGCCCTGTCGGCGGACGCCTGCGTCGTCGGCGACCCGGACCGGGCCACCCAGGCGTTCCGCGGGGCGGTGCCGGCCGCGCTGGACGACGCCGGGCGCTGGCTGTCGGCGCCGGGCGCGGTCGTGACCCGGCACGAGCTCCGGGACGTGCTGGGCGCCGCGCCGCTCCCCGCGGCCGTCAGCCGCGCCGTCGTCGCCGAGCTCCACGACCTGCCGGTCCCGCCCGTCCCCGGCACCGGCAGGGGAGGGGGCGGGGGCGGTGCCCGCACCGGTGGTGGCGGTGCCGGTGGCGACACGGCGGCGGTTCCCGGCGCCGACCGCGGCCGGGTGCTCGTGGAGGTGTGCCTGGACGAGGCCGACGAGGCCCACGTGGTCGCGGCCCACCTGCGCGGCGCGCGCCAGCGCGCCACCGACCCGCTGGCCTGGTCCGACATGGCGGTCCTCGTGCGCAGCGGCGCCGCCGCGGCGCGACTGCGCCGGGCGCTGGCCGTCGCGGACGTCCCGGTCCACGTGCCGGGCGTGCGGACACCGCTGCGCGACGAGCCCGCCGTCTCGCTGCTCCTGGAGGCGGCCGAGACCGCCGCCCGGCCCGAGCTGCTCGACCCCGAGCGCCTCGAGCGGCTGGCCGTCGGCCCGGTGGGCGGGGCGGACCCCGTCCGCTGGCGCCGGCTGGTGCGGCTGGCGCGGGGTCGGCTGGCGGCGCGGGCCGGCCGGGCGGTCGGCACCGACGAGGCGCTGCAGGCGCTGTGCGACGAGCTGCGGGTCGTCGTGGCCGCCCCGGCCGACGGTGCCCACGGGCGCGCCGCCCCGCTGGGCCTGCCGCCCGCGGCGGCCGCGCCCCTCACCCGGCTCGTCGAGGTCCTCCGGGCTGGGGCGAGGGGTGCTGCGGCGGGGGTGGAGCACTGCCTGTGGGGGGTGTGGGACGCCTGGGGCGTGGCGGTCCCGTGGCGGCGGCTCGCGCTGTCCGGCGGCAGCGGCGCCGACCGGGCCGACGCCGACCTCGACGCCGTCGTCGCGCTCTTCGACGTCGCCGGCGCCTGGGCGGAGCGCCACCCGACCGGGCGCCTCGCCGACCTCGCCGCGCACGTCCGGTCCCGCGGGGTCGGTGACGACCGGCTGGGCGGGGCCGAGCGCGTCGACGCGGTGACCGTCACGACGCCCGCCGGCGCCGTGGGGCTGCGCTGGGACCTCGTCGTGGTGGCCGGCGTGCAGGACGGCGCCTGGCCCGACCCGCGCGTGCGGGGGTCGCTGCTGGGCCTGCCCGAGCTCGTGCCCGCGCTGCGCGGCGAGGGCCCCGTCGCCCCCGGCGGCACGGCGGTGCACCCCGAGCTGCGCCGGGAGGCCCGTCGCGCGGTCCTGCACGACGAGCTGCGCCTGTTCCACGTGGCGGTGTCGCGCGCGGCACGGGAGCTGGTCGTGACGGCGGTCGACGACGCGGCCGCCCGGCCGAGCGACCTCGTCGAGCTCGTCCGCCGTGCCTGCCCGCCGGACGCGTCGACCGTGCGGGGGGCCGGGTCCGCGCCCGCGCGCGACACGGCGGTCCCCGTGCTCCCCGCGCCCGCCCGCGGTGCGCACGAGGTCCCGGAGGCCGTGTCCGCAGCCGCCCTGGTCGCCCGGCTGCGGCGCCGGCTGCTCGCCGACGACGCGCCGCCCGACGAGCGGAGCGAGGTCGCGACGTCCCTGGCCCGTCTCGCCCGAGCCGGCGTGCGGGGCGCGGACCCCTCGCAGTGGTCGTGGCTGCACGACCCGGGGCACGCGGCCCACCCCGCCGCGACGACCGGCGACGGCCCGCCCGGCGACGACGCGCCCGACGGCGGCGCGCCCGTCGACCCGCCCGCCGACGGTGGGTCCGGCGTCGTCGTGTCGCCCTCCAGCGTCGGACGCTTCCTCGGCTGCCCGCTGCAGTGGTACCTCGACGGCGTGGGCGCGAGACGTGCGAGCGAGACGGCGCAGGGCCTCGGGACCCTGCTGCACAGCGCGCTGGAGCAGGTCCCGGACGGCGACCTCGGGGCCATGCAGCGGGTCGTCGACGCGGGCTGGGACGACCTCGAGCTGCGGGGCTGGGTGTCGGAGCGCGAGCGGGCGCGGGCCCGGGCGATGCTCGAGCGGCTGTCGCAATGGGTGGCGGAGCAGCAGCAGGCGGGCGTCCGGGTGCTGGCCGCCGAGCAGGCCGTCGACGCCGCCCTCGACCTGCCGCGGGCCGGCCGGGTGCGCGTCCGGGGGACGGCGGACCGGGTCGAGCGACTGCCCGACGGCACGGTCCGGGTCGTCGACCTCAAGACCGGCTCCACCGCGGCGACGAAGGCCGAGGCGGCCGCGGACCCGCAGCTGGAGCTGTACCAGCTCGCGCTGCAGGCCGAGGGCACGTTCGGCGAGCCGGGCGGTGCCCTGCTCCTGTACGTCGGCACCGGCACGGCCGCGGCGACCGAGCGACGGCAGGCGGCCCTCGACGAGCAGCGCCGGACCGAGGCGCTCGGCCGCCTGGACGACGTCGCGGTCGGCATGGCGGCCGGCCGCTACCCGGCCCGTCCGGAGGACCAGCGCTGTCGCCGGTGCGCCGCGGCGGCGAGCTGCCCGGCCTCGCCGCAGGGGCGCCGCGTGCCGCCGCCGGTGCCGCTGGCCGAGCCCCGGCCGCGGCCCGACGACGAGGGGGAGGACCGCCGTGGCTGAGGCACCTGCGCTGCTGCGCCGTCGGGAGCTGCGCGACGTCGAAGACCTGCGCGACGCGCTCGGGCTCGGCTACTCACCCGGTGAGGAGCAGCGCGCCGTCGTGACGGCGCCCCTGCAGAGCGCCCTCGTCGTCGCCGGGGCCGGCTCCGGCAAGACCGAGACGATGAGCCTGCGCGTCGCCTGGCTCGTCGGCACCGGACAGGTGCGGGCCGAGGAGGTCCTCGGGCTCACGTTCACGCGCAAGGCGGCGGGTGAGCTCGCCGAGCGGGTCACGCGCTACGTCGAGCGGCTCGACGCGTGGGCGGGCGACGGCGCCGGACCGGTCATGGTGGAGCGGCCGACGGCCCGCACGTACCACTCCTTCGCCGCCGACCTCGTCGGCGAGCACGCCGCACAGCTCGGCCTCGCCGACGCCCGGCTCGTCGGCGAGGCCGCCTGCTGGCAGGCCGCACACCGGCTCGTGACGGGATGGCCCCACGAGCTGGGCCCGGACAAGAGCCCGGCCCAGGTCACGGCCGCCCTGCTCCAGCTGTCCGGGCAGTGCGCGGAGCACGGGGTCCGCCCGGCCGAGCTCGCGGAGTCGCTGCAGCGCCACGTCGACGCGCTCCGCGACCACGCCGGGCAGGGCTGGCTCGGCAACGCCCACGAGCGCGCGGTCCTCGCCTCCCTCGAGCGACGCCTCGACCTCGTGCCGCTGCTCGAGGCGTGGGCGGAGCACAAGCGCGAGCGGGGCGTGCTCGACCACGGCGACCAGGTGCTGCTGGCCGCCCGCGTCGCCCGCGCGCCGGACGTCGCGGCCCGCGCCCGGGCGGAGCACCGCGTCGTGCTGCTCGACGAGTACCAGGACACCTCGTCGGTGCAGACCGACCTGCTGTCCGCGCTGTTCGGGCAGGCGCACCCGGTGACGGCCGTCGGTGACCCGCACCAGTCCATCTTCGGCTGGCGAGGGGCCAGCACCGGCACGCTCGGCCGGTTCCTCGACCGCTTCACGAGCCCGGACGGCTCGCGCCCCGCGGTGCACCGGCTGTCCACGAGCTGGCGCAACCCGGGCCTGGTGCTCGACGTCGCCAACCGGCTCGCCGAGCCGCTGCAGGACGGTGTCGCCGGGGACGAGGTGACGGTGGGGGTGCTGCGGCCTGCCCCGGGTGCGGTGCCGGGGCACGTGCGCGTCGTGCTCGCCGTCGACGACGCCGAGGAGGCGACGGAGGTCGCCGCGTGGCTCGCCGCGCGACGGCTCGCCCCGGTCGCCGACCGCACGCCCACCCAGGCCGTGCTGTGCCGGCGCCGCTCGCAGATGGGCCGGGTCGAGGACGCGCTGCGGGCGGCGGGCGTGCCCGTCGTCGTGCACGGGCTCGGCGGGCTGCTCGACGAGCCCGAGGTCGTCGACCTCGTGAGCCTCGTCGCGGCCGCCGTCGACCCGAGCCGCGGTGACGCCCTCGTGCGGCTCCTCACCGGGCCCCGCTGGGGGCTCGCCGCCGGTGACCTCCGGGCGCTGCGCGACCGGGCCCGCGAGCTCGCCGGCGACGACCGCGACTCCGCGGGGCTCGTCGACGCCGTCGAGCTCCTCCCGCCGCCCGGCTGGGTCCCGCCGTCGGGTGCGCGGCTGTCCGACGTCGCCCGCGAGCGGCTGCAGCAGCTGCGGGGCGTCCTGGCGCGCGTGCGGCAGGTCGCGCACCGCCCGGCGGTCGACGTCGTGCTGACGGCGGTGCACGCCTCGGCGCTGGACGTCGAGGTCGAGGTCTCCGCCACGGACCCGCGCCAGGCGCGGCGCGTGCTCGACCGCCTCGTCGCCGAGGCCGCCGCCTACGCCGACGTCGACGGGTCCTCCGACGTCGTGCGCTTCCTCGCGTGGCTCGACGCCGCCCGGGCGGAGGAGCGGGGCCTGGACGCCGTCGACGTCGTCCCGGACCCGACCGCCGTGCAGGTCCTCACCGTGCACTCGGCGAAGGGTCTGGAGTGGGACGACGTCGCGGTCGTCGACCTCGTCGAGAACGGGTTCCCGGCCAAGGGGTCCACCGGCACACCGTCGTGGGCGTGGCTGCACGACGACGGTGCCCTGCCGTACCCGTGCCGCGGGGACCGGGACAGCCTGCCCGTGTGGTCGCCCGCGGCTGCGGTGTCCAAGCAGGACGCGCGGGCGCGGCTCGAGGGGTTCCGCGCCGAGGCCGGTCGGCACGCCGCGGACGAGGAACGTCGCCTGGCCTACGTCGCCGTCACGCGGCCCCGGCGCTCGCTCCTGCTCACCGGCGCCCGGTGGGCCGCGGGCGTGCGCCCTCGTGCCGCCTCGCCGTTCCTCGAGGAGGCGCGCGCGGTCGTCGGGGGGTCGCCGTCGTGGGCCGGTGACGCGGAGCGCCCCGAGCGCGAGGCAGGTCCGGCCGCGGAGGAGGCAGCGTGGCCGCCGGACCCGCCGGCGCTCCGGGCGCGGCTGCACGAGGCTGCCGCGCTGGTCCGTCACCGCGCGGACGCGCTCGACTCGGGTGCTCCCGGGAACGCCGACGGGGCAGGAGACGCGGACGGCTCGGGGGGCGTGGGCGCGGACGGCTCGGGGGGCGTGGGCGCGGACGGCTCGGGGGGCGCGGACGGCACGGCGGGCGCGGACGGCACGAGAGGCGGTTGGGCGTCGCTCGTGGACGTCGTCCTCGCCGAGCGGGAGGCGCGCCGCGGTGAGGCCGCGGTGCCCGCGCACCTGTCCGCCTCCGACGTGGTCGCCCTCGCCGGCGACCCCGCCGCGGCCCTGGCCGACGTCCTCCGCCCCGTGCCGTCCCGCCCGCGGCCCCAGGCGCGCCGGGGGAGTCGGTTCCACGAGTGGCTCGAGGCCCGCGGCGGGCCGCGCCGGGGGCTCTTCGAACCCGACGAGGTGCCGGGGGCCGCCGACGAGGACGGCGGCGGCGACCTCGCGGTGCTGCGCGCCCGCTTCGAGCGCTCCGAGTGGGCCGACGCGGAGCTCGTCGGCGTCGAGGTGCCCTTCGCGACCCCGCTCGACCTGCCCCACGGCCGGGTCGTGCTCCGCGGCCGGGTCGACGCCGTCGTCCGGAGCCGCGACGCCCGCTTCGACCTCGAGGTCGTCGACTGGAAGACGGGCTCGCCGCCCCGCGGCGAGGACGCCGCACGACGGGCCCACCAGCTCGCCGTGTACCGGCTGGCGACGGCCCGGGTGCACGGGCTGCCGCTGGAACGGGTCGGGGCCGCCTTCTGGTACGCCGGGTGGGGTGAGGCCGGGACGACCGTCCGGCCGGCGGACCTGCTCGACGAGGTCGGGCTCGCGCGCCTGCTCGTCGCCTCGGGTGTGGGAGGTCAGCCGGGCGGCTGAGGCGAGCGCGCCGGCTCGTCGACCGGCGCCCGGGACTGCCCACGCGCCGTGGCGTCGGCGGTGCCGGAGCGGCCTGCAGGGTCGTCCCCGGCGTCGACGGCGGGCACGCCGCCCTCCGCGTCGTCCGTGGTCGCTCCGTGGGTCGTGGTCTGCGCGTCCGGACCCGCCGCGTCGGTCTCGTCCTGCGCGCCGGTCTCGTCCTGCGCGCCGGCCTCGACATCCGCGTCGTCGGGGTCATCCGCGTCGAGGCGGTCGTCGGCGTCGTCGGCGCCGTCGGTGCCGTTCGCGACGTTCGCGACGTCGGGGTCGCCGCCGTTGTCGTCCGCGTCGTCGGGGTCGCTGGCGCCGTCCGGGTCGTCCGGGTCGTCCGGGTCGTCCGGGTCGTCCGCGTCACCCGCGTCGGCGTCGGCGTCGGCGTCGGACTCGGTCGTCGCGCGCTCCTGGTCGAGGCGCCGGGCCTCGGCCTCGGCCTCCACCCAGCCCGCGAGCTGCTCGAGCATGCTGCACGCGTCGTCCTGCACCGCGGTGTCGCCGGCGCGGACACCGTGCAGGAGCCAGCGCACGAGGGCCATCTCGCCGTGCAGCACCGCGCGTGCCAGCAGCTCCTCGTCCACGTGCCCGTGCCGGGAGGCCCCGTAGGACTCCATGACGAGGTCGACCGTCTCGGGCTCGGCGCCCACCGCGAGCCACGCGAGGTCCTGGGCGGGGTCGCCGACGTGCACGTCGGCCCAGTCCAGGACCGCCGTCACCTCCTCGCCCGTCACGACGAGCCGCTCGGCGACGAGGTCGCCGTGCACGACCGTCGGGCTGAAGTCCCACAGGGTCGTGTCGTCGAGGACCTCCTCCCACCGCTGCAGGAGCACGGGCGGGACCCTCCCCGTCGAGGCGCCCTGGTCGAGGTCGTCGAGGCGCCGGCGGCGCACCTCCGCGGCGTCGAGCACCCGGACGCCCGCGCGCTCGACCACGGCCGTCGTCACGTCGTGCAGCGCGGCCACGGTACGACCGACCGAACGGCACACCGCCGGCGACGCCGCGAGGCGGGTGAGGTCGATGGGGCGCCCGCGCGGGGCGGGGAAGACGACGGCGCGGACGCCGTCGCCGAGCTCGACGTCCGCCCGCGGGCGTGGCACGTCGAACGGCAGGACCCCTGCGAGCAGCCGGACGGCCTCGGTCTCGGCCGCCAGACGGGTCGAGGCGGGCGGGGTCCGGGGGGCGAGCACGAGCCAGACGCCCTCCTCGTCGTCGTGGACGACGGCCGCGTCGACATCGTCCCGCCCCGAGCGGGCCTCGCCGACGGCGACCGGCCGGGTCCCGGGCATGGCGGCGACGAGCAGCGCCGCCAGGGTCGAGGGCGCGCGGCGTCCGGACGGTCCTGGCACGCGCCCACGGTAGAGGGACCCCCGCTGCTTACCCTGGAGGCGTGGCCCTCGCCGACCTGTCGCTGTCCCGGTCCCGGCTCGACAAGGTGAGCGACGACCGGTCCCGCGACGGTCTCCTCGCGGAGCTGCTCGCCGACCCCACGACCCACCTGCTCGTCGTGGCGGACGGGCGCGCCGCGGTCCGCGGCGCCGTGGGCCCCGCCGGGTCCGCGACCCCGGACGGCGACGGGTCGCAGCCGCCGGGCGTCCGGCTCGCGCTGCTGCACGGTCCCCGCGCCGCCGCGCTCGTGGCGGCCCTCGGCGGCCCTGCCGCCCTGGCGGCGGCCGGCACGGACCCCGGCACCGAGGCCGTCGCGGTCCACCTCGGCCGCTTCCCGGCCGGCGACGCCCGTGAGCCCGGCGCCCTCGTCGGGCTGCTCGGTGCCGCGGCCCGCGGCCCGCTGGACCTCGGCCCGGGACCGGACGCCGGGGCCGCGCCGGGGGACCTGCTGGACGGCGCCGACCCGTGGCTCGGCCTCCGCGAGGTCGGTGCGCTGCTCGACGACACCGACGCCGGCGCGCTCACCGAGGCCGTCGCGCTCGAGCACTGGCACGCGACGTCCCGCCGGTGCGGGCGGTGCGGGTCGCCGACCCGGCCGGTCGGGTCCGGGCACGAGCGTGTGTGCGTCGCCGACGGCACGACGCACCACCCCCGCCACGACCCCGCCGTCATCATGACGGTCACCGACCCGCAGGACCGGCTCCTGCTCGGTCACCAGGGCCGCTGGCCGGAGGGCCGCTTCTCGGCCTTCGCGGGCTTCGTGGAGCCGGGGGAGTCGCTGGAGCAGGCCGTGGAGCGCGAGGTGCTGGAGGAGGCCGGTGTGCGGGTGCGGCACGCGGAGTACCTCGGCAGCCAGCCGTGGCCCTTCCCGGCGTCCCTCATGCTCGCCTTCCACGCCGAGACCGACGACACCGAGGCGGTCCCGGACGGCGCGGAGATCACCGAGACCCGGTGGTTCACCCGTGACGGCCTCCGCGAGGCGGTCGCGGCGGGGGAGGTGACCGTGCCGCCGCGCGTCAGCGTCGCGCGGCGGCTCGTCGAGCGGTGGCTCGGCGGTCCGCTCCACCAGGACGGGAGCTGGCGCTGACGAGCGGCGCCGCCGGTCCCGGACCCGGGCGGAGCGCGGCCCCGGTCCGGAGGGACGTCGGTGACCCTCAGCCGGCGAGGCGGGCGCGCACCTCGGCCAGCGACGGGTTCGTGGCCGCCGAGCCGTCGGGGAACACGACCGTCGGCACCGTCTGGTTGCCGTCGTTCACGCGCATGACGAGCTCCGCCGCGTCGGGCTGCTGCTCGATGTCGACCTCGGTGTAGGCGATGCCTTCGCGGTCCATCTGCGACTTGAGCCGGCGGCAGTAGCCGCACCAGGTGGTCGAGTACATCGTCACGGTGCCCGGAGCAGGCGTGGTCACGGCGGTCCTCCCGCAGGTCGAGGTCGGTGGTGCGGTCCGTCCCCTACCAACCGCGACCGCGCGCACGCTGTTCCCCGCTGTCGCTCCTCACCCTGCCTCCCCACCCCCGCTCGACGGTCCACAGGTCCGGGCGGGGTCCCGCCCGCGCCGGCGGGCTGGGAGGATCGCGAGGTGCCGCTGACCGCCGCCGACGCCCCCGCGCTGCTCGCGCCGCTCGACGACGAGCAGCGCGCGGTCGCGGAGGCCGTGCGGGGGCCGGTGTGCGTCGTCGCGGGGGCCGGGACCGGCAAGACCCGCGCCATCACGCACCGGGTGGCGCACGCGGTGGCGGTGGGCGCGACCGCCGAGGAGCACGTGCTGGCCGTGACCTTCACCGCGCGCGCGGCCGGCGAGATGCGCGAGCGGCTGCGTGCGCTGGGGACCCCGCGCGTGGCCGCCCGCACCTTCCACGCCTCCGCCCTGCGCCAGCTGCAGCACTTCTGGCCCGCCGTGGTCGGCGGCCCGCCGCCCGCGCTGCTGGAGCACAAGGCGGCGGTCGTCGCCGAGGCGGCCTCCCGGCTCGGGCTACGGCCCGACCGCGCCGTGGTGCGGGACCTGTCCGCGGAGCTGGAGTGGGCCAAGGTCGGTCTCCTCACCCCGGCGACGTACGAGGCCGCGGCCCTGCGCGCCGGACGTGGCGACGTCGCGGGGCAGGAGGCGGCTGTCGTCGCCCGGCTGCTCGAGGCCTACGAGGACGCCAAGACCGCCCGGGGTGTCGTCGACTTCGAGGACGTCCTCCTGCTGACCGTCGCCATGCTGCGCGAGCGCGACGACGTCGCCCGCCAGGTGCGCGCCCGCTACCGCTGGTTCACCGTCGACGAGTACCAGGACGTCTCCGCCGCCCAGCAGGCCCTGCTCGACGCGTGGGTCGGCGACCGCGACGACGTGTGCGTGGTCGGCGACCCGAACCAGACGATCTACACCTTCGCCGGCGCGGACGCGTCGCTGCTCGGCGGCTTCGCCGCCGCGCACCCCGGCTCGACGACGGTCCACCTCGTCCGCAACTACCGCTCCCGCCCCCCGGTCGTGGCGCTCGGCAACGGGGTGCTGGGCCGCGGCGCGGGCCCGGCGGCCGGGCCGTCCCTGCGGGCGGTGCGACCGGACACCGACGACGCCCGACCTGCCGGCCTGCCGACCTCGCCCACGTTCACCGAGCACGATGACGACGTCGCCGAGGCCGAGGGCGTCGCCTCGCGGGTGCGCGCGGCGCTGGCGGCCGGCGTCACCGCGGCCCGCGTCGCGGTCCTCGTCCGCACGAACGGGCAGCTGGAGGTGCTCGAGGAGGCCCTCGCGGACGCGGGCGTGCCGTACGTCGTGCGCGGCGGGGAGCGCTTCTTCGCGCGGCGGGAGGTGCGCGAGGCGCTGCTCCTGCTGCGGGGCGCCGCGAAGGCCGAGGTCCCCGAGGCCGCGGGGGGCCTCGTCGGCCAGGTCGAGGACGTCCTGTCCACGGCCGGCTGGTCGCCCGAGCCGCCCGCGGGCCGCGGCCAGGTCCGCGACCGGTGGGAGTCCCTAGCGGCCGTGGTCGACCACGCCCGCCGGCTGCACGCCGAGGCGCCCGGCGCCCGCCTGCCGGACCTCGTGCGCGACCTCGAGGCCCGCGCGGCGGCGCAGCACGCACCCGCCCTCGACGGTGTCACCCTCGCCACGCTGCACTCGGCCAAGGGGCTGGAGTGGGACGTCGTCCTGCTCCCGGGCCTCGCGGAGGGGCTTGTGCCCATCTCCATGGCGACCACCCCCGAGGAGGTCGAGGAGGAGCGCCGGCTGCTGTACGTCGGGGTGACCCGGGCGCGCGAGGCCGTCCACCTGTCGTGGGCGCGCGCCCGCACGCCCGGTGGGCGCGGGTCGCGGCGCCCCTCGCGCTTCCTCGACGCCGTGCGCCCGGCCCCGGACGGTGCGGGTGCGGGGGCCGGGCGGAGCGCCCGGCCGGTGTCGCGCCCGAGCGGCCCCCGCGCGTCGCGGCCGGCGCTGTG
>NZ_JBBAYJ010000036.1 GCF_037153975.1 Aquipuribacter sp. SD81 | reverse complement strand
GCCGAGGCCGTCCTGAGCGCCCTGGCGGTCGCCACGTACGGGGACGGTCGGGCCGTGGTCGCGCCGGCCCGGGCCGCGCGCGCGCCCGTCCCGGCGGCCATGCGCCGCGGCGCGGGCCGCATCGCCGCGACGTCGGTGTCGAGCCGCGCCGCCGCGGGGCTGCCCGCCTCCGCGAGCGCCCGCACGACCATCGGCGCGCTCACCGGCCGACCGGCCGTCGCGGGGCTGTCCCGCAACCAGGCCCGGGCCGCCCTCAGCGCGTCCCGACGGGCCGGGAACGTGCAGCCGGTGGCCCCGTTCCGGAGCGCCCTGGCCGACGTCAGGGCGTTCCCTGGGCAGCTGCGCGCCGTCCGGGACGGGGCCGGCGACGCGCTGCGGGCCCTGCGGCCCGGCTCGCCCGCCCAGGCCGCCGACCTCGCCGCGTGGCGGCGGAGCCTCGGCCTCGGCGACGACATCGGCGACCTGGGCGGCCTCGTCTCCGACGTCCGGGCCGCCCACCCCGGCCTGCGCGCCTCGAGCGACGTGCGGCCGCACCTCGTGAGGGCCGGGGTGCTCACCGGGGTGTCGGCCACCGCCTTCGGCACGCAGGTGGGCCTCGACACGAGCGAGGTCGTCGAGCTCTTCCTGCCCACCGACGACCCCGTGGAGCGGTTGCGGCTGCCCGCGGAGCCGTGAGGCCCCCGGTGCCGGTCGAGCCCGACCTCCCCCGTCCCGGCGGGGCGGTGCGCCTGTACCCGCTCGTGCCGCTGACCGCCCGCGAGGCGGCGAGCGTCGCGCTCGACGTGGCGCCGGGCCTCGTCCGCCTGCACGGGCCGTCGGGGGTGCGCACGTGGCGCACGCCCGGCCGGAGCGAGGGAACAGGGGGAGCAGGGGGAGCAGGGGGAGGCGAGGGCACCGGGGGGACCGAGCCGGTCGACGCGGTCTGGTGGGACGAGGACGACGACACCGCGGTGCTCGTCTCCCGCGGCACCGCCGTGCTCGCGCTCGCCGGACGGGACTGGGGCCGGCGCCACCTCCGCGCGGCCCTCGACGTCCTCGCGCTGCCCCGCACCGGTCCGCCCGACGGCGCCGCGACCCGCGTGGCGGACCCGCGCGCGGACTGGCCGGTGCCGCGCCTCTCGTGGCTCGCGGTCCTCACGGCCCTGGGGTCGCTGTCGCCCGCCCTGGCGATCCTGCTGGCGGGCACCGCGCGCGTGCTGCGCACGGTCGTGTCCCCGGCGGCCGTCGACGCGTACGTGACCGGGGCGCACGTCGGCTGGGTGCTGGTCTGCGGCCTGCAGCTCGCGTGGACGTGGACGACGTTCTCGCCCGTCCGCCCGGGGCGCCGGCCGCGGGGGGCGCTGGTGGCCCGGGGGCCCTTCCGCCCGAGCGCCGGGAGGCGCGTCCGGCTCGTGCGCGACGGCGACCGGCTCGTCGTCGGGACGGCCGACGCCCTGCACCTGCGGCTGCCGCTCGTCGGGCCGCAGCGGGTCGGCTGCGTGGCCGCGCGGGTGGACCCCGCGCAGCCCGGCGGTGGCGCCGTCGTCGTCGGTGACACCGTCGGGGGGACCCTCGCGGTGCTGCCCGTCGACCCGTGGTGGCGCGGCCCCGAGGACGCCCGCGCCGCCGCGTCCCGGCTCGCGCGGGAGCTCGACGTGCCGCTGCGCGACCCGCTGCCCGACCCGGCCGCGCCCGTCGTGGGGGCCGTCCCGGACGCCCGGCACCTGCGGGTCGTCGTGCCGCTGCTCGCCCCGGTGTACGCCCTCACCGCGCTCGTGCCGCTGCTGCGGCTCGACCGCTCGCCGCTGCCGTGGCTCACGGTCGCCGCGGCGGTGCTCGTGCTCGTCTCCCTCGTCGTGGTGACGGTGCTCCGCGTCGAGGACCTGCTCCGGTCGCGGACCACCGCACCGGACCCGGAGGGTGCCGGAGGTCCGGGCGACGTGGCCGACCCGTTCCCGCGGGAGGTCGACGACCCCGCGGTGCTGGGGCCGGAGGCGCTGCCGACCCACCTCACCCGGCCCGTGGGCCCGGGCCCGGTGTGGCTGCTCGCGCCTGCGGTGGTGGGCGCGGTCGGGCTCGTGCTCGCCGACCGCGCGGTGTCGCCGGCGGTGCCGTCGTCCGTGCCGGCGCTCGGCGCGGCCCTGGTGGTGCTCGCCTGCGGAGCCCTGGCCGTCCTGCTGGTCGTGCCCGTGCTGGGCCAGGAGCGGCGGCGGCGTCGGCTCCTCGGTTACCCCGGACTGCTGGCGGTGGCGAGGCCCGGCGGCGCGTGGGGCCCACGGGAGGTCCTGCTCCGCGTACCGGGGGGCCTCGCCGAGGTCGACGCGGCGTACGGCCCGCTCGCGGGCGTGCGGACCGGGCCGGGGGCGGCGCAGCACGTGGTCCTGCCCGTGCCCCCGCCCGGGGAGCGCGGGGACCTCCTCGTCACGGGCCGGGCCGGGGAGGTGCTCCTCGTCCTCGACGGGAGCCGCTGGTTCCCGGACCCCGCCGCCGTCCGCGCCGCCGCCGACGCGCTGGTCGGGTGCGGGCTGCGCGAGGCGCCCGACGGCGGCACGCCCTACCCGGTGCCCGCGGCGCCGGGGCACGAGCACGTCGCGGCGCCGGTCCCGGGCCCGTCGCGCGCTGGGCACCGTCCGGGCCGGGCCGGTGCGCGGGCGGCCGGGCGGCTCGCGGGACGGGTCGCGACGGCCGCGCTCACCGTCGCGCCCGTCGCCGCCGTCGGACTGGTCGCGGTGGTGGCGCCCGTCGGGGGGTCGCTCGCGTGGCTCGTGACGGCATCGGGCACGCTCGTGCTCGCGGCGGCCGGCGTGGTCGTCGTGCACCTCGCGGGGGACACCCTCGACCGGGGTGACGGCCGCGCGGGCGAGCAGTCCGCGCCGAGGCAGCAGGAGGTCCGGTGAGCGCTCCGCGGCTCCTCGTCGACGGCTTCACCCTCGTCGGCCCCGACGACTGGCTGCAGCTGCCCGTCGAGCCGCTGCCCGAGGACTCCGCCGAGGCGGTCCTGCTGCAGGTGGTGCGCGAGCAGCGCCCGGACGCGCCCGAGGCCGGCGAGGTCGACCTCGCGCAGCTCGCCGCCGTGCAGCGCGAGGTCGCCGCGCGGACGGCGCAGGCCCTCGCGGTCTGGCTGCCCGCCGATGCGGCGCCGGCCGTCGCCGGCGCGGGGGTCGTCGAGCTCCTCCTGCCCGAGGCCGGCGGCGTGCCGGCGTGGGAGGACCTCGTCGCGGCCGTCGCCGACGAGCCGCCCGCCCCCGGCTCGTCCCGGCAGTGGCGCACCGTGCACGTCCTCGACGACGTGCCCTGGGGCGAGGTGGTGATGGCCCACGAGGTCGCCTCGGCCGACGGCGCGCCGCTCGAGGAGCGCCTCACCTACCTCGGGCGCCCCCACGGCAGCGACGACCTGCTCCGGCTCGCCTTCTCCACCCCGTACCTCGCCCTCAGCGAGCCGTTCCGGGAGGGTGCGGTGGCGCTCCTGCTGCACCTCGAGGTCCACCTCGTGACGGACGGGTGACGCCGCGGCCGCCGCGGCTGTCGGTCGTCCTGCCGCGGGGCTGGCACCGGCTGCCCCTGCACCCGCAGGCCGAGCGGCACCGTGCCGTCGACGAGCTAGCCTCGCGCTCCGTGCCCGGCGACGAGGCCGTCGCGCTGCGCCGGCTGCTCGTCGAGGAGCTCCGAGGCGCCTCGGACCGGGCGGCGGTCGCGGGCGCGCAGCAGCTCGTGCTGTCGCTCATGCGCACCCCTCAGGGGCTGCCGCTGCCGGCGTCCCTCGTCGTCACCGTCGTCGACGTCGGCACGCCCGCCGCGGCCGCGCGCCTCGAGCTCCCCGTCGAGGACGGCGACGAGCGCGACAGCGCCCGTGTGCCCGGCGGCCACGTCGTCCGACGGGTGCGCGAGGTCGCGGTCGACTCCGCGCTCACCGAGCCCGGTACCCCGAGCCTCGCGGCCGACTACTGGCTGCGCCGCGAGGACGGGCCGCACGTCGGCGTGCTCGCGTTCTCCACCCCGCTCGTCGCGCTCCGCGACGGCGTGCTGCCGCTCTTCGACGCCGTCGTCGCCTCCGCCCGCTGGCACGACCCGGCCTGAGGCCTCGCCGTTCGCGGCCCCGGCCCCGCTGCGGGAGGGTGTCGGCGTGAGCAGCGTCCCGCCCGCCGACCCCGGTCCGGCTGCCGGTCCTTCGGACGCCCCCGCGCAGCGCCCGCCGGGCGGTGAGGAGGGTCGTGGGTGGCTCGGTGCCCTCGGGGAGCGGGCGCAGCGGGGCGCGTTCCGCCTCGAGCGGCGGGTGACGGCCCTGCTGTCCGCCCTCGCGCGCCGCCGCGGCTGGACCCCCGCGGTGCACAGCTACGCCGGCTACGCGGCCGCCGGTCGGGTCCGGGTGCTCGCGCGCGTGCTGCTCGTCGCGCCCGGGGTCGTGCCCAACGAGGTGACCGGCGTGGCGGGGTGGCGCCGGCTGCTCACGCTCGAGCAGCCCGGTGTCCCGATCGACGTCACCCTCCGCAGCCAGGACAGCGACGACCCGAGCCGCCACAGGCTCGTGAGCGGCACCGGGGGACTCGTCGACGCGACGGTCACCCACGACGTCCGGCCCGGGCGGGCCCAGGCGCTGCTGCGGGTCGGCGACCGCCCGCCCGTGGCGGAGGTGGTGCACGCGGCGCTGGACGGCGGTCTCGGTGTCGTGTGCGACATCGACGACACGGCGTGGGTCACCGGGCTGCGCCACCCCCTGCGGGCGGCCTGGCGGACCTTCGCGCGCGGGTCCACCGGCCGCGAGGCGGTGCCCGGCATGGCGGACCTCCTGCGCGCGGCCGTCGCCGGGCAGGAGCACCCCGCGGTGGTCTACCTGAGCAACGGGCCGTGGAACCTCGCCGGGCCGGTCGCCCGCTTCCTCGAGCGGCACGGCTTCCCGCCCGGTCCGCTGCTCATGACCGAGTGGGGGTTCCGGCCGGACGCGTGGTTCCGCAGCGGCCGGGAGCACAAGGCCGGCGCGCTGCGCCGCCTGCTCGAGGAGCTGCCCCGCACCCGCTGGCTGCTCGTGGGTGACGACGGCGAGCACGACCCCGTCCTCTACGGCGACCTCGCGCGGGAGCACCCGGACCGCGTCGCGGCGGTCGCCGTCCGGCAGGTGGTGCCGGACCGTGACGCTGCGGCCGTCGCGCGCCGCGTGGCGGGCGTCCCGGTCGTGACGGGGCCGGACGGTCGGGCCCTGCTCACCGCGCTCGACGCGGTCCTCGGCCCGCGCCCGTGGGCGGTCGGGGACGCCGACCCGGCCTGAGGTGCGCTCAGCCGCTCGGGCGCAGCACGCTGCGGCCGCGCTTCTGCCCGTACATGCGCCCGTCGGCGCGGTCGAGCAGCGCCTCCGCGAGCGCCTCCCGCGACCTGGAGACGCCGCCGTCCACCTCCGCGCCGAGCTCGGGCACGGTGGCCACGCCGATGCTGAGGCCGAGGCCCAGGTCCTCGCCGTACGCGGCCAGCGGACCGCGGGCGGCCTCCGCGACCGCCGACGCGCACGCCTCGAGCCGGTCCGGGGTGGTCTCGGGCAGCAGCACGACGAGCTCGTCCCCGCCGAGGCGCCCGACGACGCCCTCGTCGCCGACCACGTCCGTCAGCGCCCGCGCCAGGCCGACGAGCACCTGGTCGCCCGCCTGGTGCCCGTAGGTGTCGTTGACGGCCTTGAAGCGGTCCACGTCGCAGAACAGGACCGCGGAGGCCGGTCCCGCCCGCTCAGCGGCGACCGCGAGCCACGCGCCGCGGTTGAGCAGGTGCGTGAGGGTGTCGTGCGTCGCGAGCCACCGGACGTCGTCGGCGATCGCGAGCCGGGCGAGGGACTGCTCGCACAGGGCTGCGAGCGTCGCCACGACCGTCTCGTCGGCGGGCACGAATGCGTGCCGGTTGGCCCGCGGGCCGACCACGAGCCAGCGCTCGCCGTCACGGCCGGCGAAGGTGGCCCCCACCTGCCCCGCACCGGGGGGGCGGCCCTGCACGACGGCGGGGGCGGCGGTCGCCTCCTCGGCCGCGGCCCGGACGGCCTCGGTGACCTCCGCCGCCGTGCCCGCCCGCTGCACGGCGTCGGCGGCCGCGTACATCGCGTGGGCGCGGCCCCGCTCGGTGAGGGCGAGGGTGCTCGTGCGGCTCGCGAACAGCAGCGCGACCGCCACCGGGGCGAGCAGCAGCAGCGACCACGGGCTGCTGCTGGTGAGAAGCATCGCGGCGAGGACGGCGGTCGCGTTGACCGCGAGCACCGAGCCGCCCGCGACGAGCCCGGCCGCGTCGGCGAGGGTCTCGCGGAGCCGCGACCCCTCGACGCGTGACACCCACAGGGCGCTGAGGAGCAGGTCGGTACCCACGTAGGCGGCGCTGGAGGCGAGGACCGCCACGACGTCCCACACGCCGACGACCCGGGTGAACGGGTTGGAGCCCATCGACTCGGCGACCACGCCGCGCACCGCCAGGGCGACCGCGACGAACAGGACGCCCGCGAGCGCGGACAGCAGCACGTTGTACGCGCGGACGGCGAGCCGGCGCTCGCGCGCGAGGAGCTCCGCCACGAGGTAGCCGAGCAGCCACGGCACGAGCGTGACGAGGCCCGCGACGGCGGCCCCGCCGCCGGCCAGCGACCCGGCGGGGGCGGTCCACAGCACCGTCCACAGCACGAGGGCGAGGACCGCGCTGTCGAGGCTGAACACCATCGCGCCGCCGAAGCCCACGAGCCGCAGCGGGTGACGGCTGAGCAGCGCCGTCAGGGGGGCCGCGAGCACGACGAGGGCGAGCAGCGGCACCTGCGCGAGGACAGGCTGGAGCAGCAGGTCGGCCAGCACCCGCACCTCCTACGTCCGCACCCCCCCGACGCCGTCCCATCGGCGCGGTCGGGCCCGGACCTGAGCCCCTGTCCGGCAGACGGACCACGCGAGGGTGGCACGGGGGTCCTGCCGGGCCCAGGGCATCATGACGGCGGCGGGGCGCCGAGGGAAGCCCCGGGTGCCGGCTCAGCCGGCGCGGCCCCGCCGTGCGCCGCCCGGCAGGGCCCTGCGCAGCTCCTCGAGGAACTCGCCGCGCACCTTCGCGGCGTCGAAGGCGACGGAGTCGACGAGCCCGTCGGTGCCGTGGCGGCGGCACACCTGGATCCAGGCCGCGCCCATCGCCATGGTGACGCCGGAGGCGACCGTGGCGCCGACCGCGCCGCCGGTCACCGTGCCGGCCCCGGGGACGAGCTTGAGCAGACCCGTCGCGATCGACCGCCCGGCACCGGTGGTCGCGGCGACGCTGGCGAGCGCGAGCAGCGTCGCCCGGTCCATCGGCACGTTGTGCAGCAGCGCGATGCGGCTCATCATCCGCAGCTGGATGGGCACGAGCACGGCTGCGTCAGCGAAGGGGATCGGGGTCGCCGCCACGGCTGCGGCCTGGGCGGCCGCGGCGGCGACGGCTTTTCCCGCCTCCTTCGCCTTCGCGTCCGCGTCGACCCGCTGCGCCGCGACGAGGGCGGCCCGCACCCCCTCGGGGGCGACGCGGCGCGTCACCTCCAGCAGCTCGGTCAGCCCGTGCTCGGCGAAGCCGGAGAAGGGGTCGGGCTGCGCCATGACCGGGTGCGCGCGACCGTCGACCACGGGCAGGTCCATCGCCCTGATCGCCTCGGCGAACGCGACGACGTCGGGGTGGCTGCGCCCGTCGACGCGGCCCACCCGGGTCATGACGAGGACCGTCGGCACGCCCAGCTCGGCGAGCACCTGCAGCACCTCGCGCTCGCTGTCCTGCACGCGCAGGTCGGCCGCCTGCACGCAGAACCACGCGACGTGGATGCGCTCCTCCTCCGGGCGCGTGCGCGAGTGCGCGACGAGGTCGCGCAGCTCGGTGACGAGGGTCTCGGTGTCGGAGCCGAGCTCCAGGCCCTTCGTGTCGACGACGCCGACCGCGACGCCCTCCCGGGTGTACAGGTGGCTCGCCCGCGTGACGGGCCGGCCGATGCCGGTCTCGGCGAGGGACTCCCCGAACACGGCGTTGACGAGCGTGCTCTTGCCGACGCCGGTGCGGCCCAGGACGAGGATCGTGATGCGGCCGAGCGACGCCGCCTCGGAGGCGAAGGCGGCGCGGAAGCCGTCGTCCCCTGGGGTCATGCGCGCCAGCGTGCCACGGCGGACCACGGCCGGCGTCCCGGTGGCGGACGGCCAGGGACGGCTCCTCTCAGTCGGCGCTGCCCGGCTCGGACATCGCCCGGTGCGCCTTCTGCTTCGCCTTCTCCGGCAGGAACCGGTTGGCGAAGGCCTGCAGGCCCACCTTCGGCGTGCCGGCGACGACCTTCTCGCCGTCGAGCAGGCCCTCGACGCCACGCCGGGCGACGTCCTCCGGGTCGTCCTTGCTGTCGCTGTCGCCGACCGCCGTGTCCTCCAGGCCCGCCCGGTCGAAGAACTCGGTGTCGGTGGGGCCGGGGACGAGCAGCGTGACGGTGACGTCGGTGTCGACCAGCTCCTCCTGCAGGGCCTCGCCGAAGGAGTGCGTGAACGCCTTCGAGGCGTTGTAGACGGCCTGGAACGGTCCGGGCATGGTCGCCGCGACGGACGACAGGAGCATGATCCGGCCGGTGCCGCGCCCGGCCATGTCGCGGACCACGTGCTTGGCGAGGCGGACCGTCGAGGAGACGTTGAGGTCGATGACGGCCTGCTCGCGCTCGAGGTCGTTGTCGACGAAGGCGCCGCCGGCACCGACGCCGGCGTTCAGCACCGCCACGGCGAGCGGCCGGCCGAGCCCCTCGACGCTCGACCACAGCCGCTCGACCTCCGCGGCGTCCCGCAGGTCGGCGGGCACGGCGTGGACGGCGGTGCCGGCGGAGGAGATCCCCTCGGTGACGAGCTCGAGCCCGGCGGAGTCCTCGGCCGCGACCACGAGGTCGAAGCCGCGGGCGGCGAGCTGCTTGGCGACCTCCAGCCCGATGCCGCTGGAGGCACCGGTGACGAGGGCGAGCGGGCGGGACAGTGCGGCGTCGGTCATGAGCACGCAGTACCCAGCCCTGCGGCGGGCACTCGTCCGGAGCGGGCCGCGACCGGGCGCGTCCGACGCGCGGCCTCGATACGGTGCGGACGTGCTCGACGCGACGCTCGACCTGCTGCCGGAGCCGGCTGCCGCCGGGACGGCGCGGCGCTGGGCGAGCGAGCTGCTCCTGGACCCGCTGGGCCGCGACGCCGCGGACACCGTCGAGCTGGTCCTCACCGAGCTCGTGCAGAACGCCGTCTTCCACGCCAGCACGCCGATGCGGGTCGTGCTCCACAGCGACGGCGAGCAGGTCTGCGTCGGGGTGGTCGACCGCTCGCCGGTGCTGCCGTCCTCGGGGCTCACCGACGTCGAGGCGATGTCCGGCCGGGGCCTCATGATGGTGGCGGCGGTCGCCTCGGAGTGGGGCGCGGAGCCGCGCGAGGACGGGAAGGTCGTGTGGGCGAGGGTCCCGGCGCGGCCGGCGGCCGGTGCGGGCGAGGAGGAGGAGCCGGACCTGGAGGCCCTCCTCGGCCGGTGGGCGGACGACGGCGGCACCGAGGAGCCGGTGGGCGGGACGCCGCTCGTCGTGCCCGGCCTGCCCACCGCGGCGATGCTCGCGGTCAAGACCCACAACGACGACGTCGTGCGCGAGCTCACGCTGGTGGCGATGGCCGGTCCGGAGGCGCTGCAGGGGACGCCGGAGGCGGTCGCCGAGCTCGCGCGGTCGGCCCGTGAGGTGCTCTCGACCTTCGCCGCGGGCCGCAAGCAGATCCGCGACCAGGTGCTCGCCGCCGTCCGCGGCGGCGCGGCGGAGTTCGACCTGCGCCTGGTCCTCGACGAGCGCACGCTGGCCGTGCTCGACGACTACCTCGACGTGCTCGAGCGCGCCGACGGCTGGGCCGTGCGGGGTGTGCTGCTGAGCGAGCCGCCGGACGACGAGGTGGTCGCGGTCCGCCGCGACTACCTCACGCGGCTGATAGCCGCGGCCCGCGGGCGCTGAGCCCGGCGCCCCTCACGGTCGCTCCCAGCGGGCCAGGGCGGTGCGGATGCGCTTCTCGCTGACGGGCTGGGGCGTGCCGAGCTGCTGCGCGAACACCTGCACCCGCAGCTCCTCGACCATCCAGCGGACCTCGAGCAGGTCCGCGGGCACCGCAGCCGGGTCCGGCAGCGTCTCGACCACGTCGAGGTAGGCGTCGTAGGCCGGCAGCACCCGGTCGAGCAGCTGCAGGTCCCGGGCGGGGTCGCGCTCGGCGGCGTCCAGGCGGCGCTCGACCGCCGCCAGGTAGCGCAGCACGTGCGGCAGCCGGTCGGCACCCACGACGCGCACGTAGCCGGCCGGCACGAGCCACGCCAGCTGCCCGCGCACGTCCACGACGGTCTCGGTCAGCCCGGCCGGTCCGGACCGGCGCGCGAGCCCCTCGAGACGGTCGCGGACCGACTGCCACGTGCTCTGCACCCGTGCCACGGTCCGCACGACGTCGGCGAGGGCGTCGGGCAGCGCCGTCCGGACCGCCTCGCGCAGGGGGGCGACGGCCGCGGCGTCGCGCACGGGCCACGTGCCGTCCGGCAGCTCGCGGCGCAGCAGCGACGTCGTCGCGGCGACCACGCAGTCGGCGAGCAGGTCCGGCACCGAGGGGTACGGCGTCCACGACAGCGACAGCCGCGCCGTGAGGTCGAGCCCGCCGACGACCGCCTTGACGGGCGGCGCGACGCCGAGCAGCACCGCGCGCCGGACACCGCGGTCGTGGGCCGCGACCGCGTCCGCGCGCGACGCGAGCACACGCACCCCGAGCGTCGCGCCCTCGTCCACCCACGCCGGCCAGCCGCGGACCGCGTGCCCGGCGAGCTCGCGCTCGACGACGTCCGGCAGCGGCGGGCCGTCCGGCACGGCGGTGAGACCACGGCGCTCCAGGGCCCGCGTGGCCTCGGCGAGCTGGTTCTGCACCCGGCCCGCGAGCCGTCGCCGCAGGTCGGCGACCCCCTCGGGCGTGCCGGCGCCCTCCGCGAGCACCCGGCCGCCCGCGTCGACGACGCGGACGCGCGGCAGCAGGTGCGGCGGCAGGGCCGACGGGTCCAGGTCGCCCGCCCGCACGACGGGACCGCCGAGGTCGGTGAGGGCGCGGGCCACGACGTCGGTCACGGCCCCGCGCGGGGCGGCGCCGTCGGGCGAGACCCGGGCGAGGACAGCCGCCGCGTGGTCCGGCGCGGGCGCGAAGGACCGGCGCAGCGCCTTGGGCAGCGAGCGGACGAGGCCCGTGAGGAGCTCCTCGCGCAGGCCGGGCACGAGCCAGCCGAGCGCGTCGGCGTCGACGGCGGCGAGCACCTCGACGGGCACGGTCGCGGTCACGCCGTCGTCCGGTGCGCCCGGCTCGAAGCGGTACGCCAGCGGCAGCGCCACCGTCGCGCCCGGGGCGCCCCGCCCGTCGCGCAGCGGCACGTCGAGGTGGTCCGGGAACTGCTCGACGACCGGCCCACCGAGGTCGGCCCCGGCGAGCACGTCGTCGCGGGTCATGGTGAGCAGGTCGGGCCGCTCGCGGCGGGCGTCCTTCCACCACGCGTCGAAGTGCCGCGCCGACACGACGTCCGCGGGGACGCGGGCGTCGTAGAAGGCGAGCACGGCGGTGTCGTCGACGACGACGTCGCGACGCCGGGTGCGCTCCTCGATGTCCCGCACCTGTGCCAGGACCGCGGCGTTGTCGGCGAGGAAGCGCTGCCGCCCGGCCCAGCGCTCGTCGACGTCGCCCTCGACGAGCGCGTGCCGCAGGAAGAGCTCGCGGCTCAGCGCCGGGTCGACCCGGGCGAAGCCGACGGTGCGGGCCGCCACCAGCGGGATGCCGTACAGCGTCACCTTCTCCGTCGCCTCGACCTGGCCCCGCTTCGCGTTCCAGCGCGGCTCGGAGTAGGTGCGCCGCACGAGGTGCTGCGCGACCGGCTCGACCCACGCGGGGTCGATCGCGGCGACGCCGCGCGCGTACAGCCGCGCGGTCTCCACGAGCTCCGTCGCCATGACCCACCGGGGCGCGGTGTCCTTGCGCCGACCCGGCTGCGGCGCCTGGCCCGGCTTGCGCTGCGGCGGTCGCGGGCGCGGCAGCACCGACCCGGACCCGATGGAGAACCGCGTGCCGCGCGCGCCGAGGTACTCGGTGGCGTCGCCCTCGCGGAAGCCCACGTGCGACAGCAGGCCCGGCAGCAGCGCCCGGTGCACGGTCTCGGCGGTCCCCGCCTCGAACGCGGCGAAGTCGCGCGCGTCGGCGCCCGGCGCGGGCTCGTCGCCGGGACGGACGGCCGAGGACGCGCGCATCCCGGCCTCCTTGCAGACCTGCCGCAGCTGGGCGTCGAGGTCGAACCACTCCCGCACCCGCAGGTGGTGCAGGTGCTCGGCCACGCACAGGCGGCGGAACGCCGAGCTGCTCAGCTCCTCGCGGCGGGCGCGCAGGTAGCGCCACAGCGCGAGCAGTGTGAGCAGGTCCGAGTGCTCGACGCGGAAGCGGCGGTGGGCGAGCTCCGCGCGGGCCTCGTCCGGGCTGTCGGGACCGGGCCGCTGGCGCGGGTCGACGACCGACAGGCCGGCCACGAGCGCGCGGACCTCGTCGAGGCAGCCGGTGCGGTCCGCCTCCAGCAGCATCCGGCCGAGCCGGGGGTCGATGGGCAGGCGGGCGAGCGTGCGGCCGGTGTCGGTGAGGCGCCGGTGGCGGGTGACGCGCCCGTCGTCGTCCTGCTCGAGCTCCTCGCGGACCGCTCCGAGCTCCTCGAGCAGCGCGAGGCCGTCCTTGACCTGCCGCGGGTCGGGCGGGTCGAGCCAGTCGAGCTCCTCGACGTCGTCGATGCCGAGGCTCGTCAGCTGCAGCAGGACGCTCGCGAGGTTGGTGCGCCGCACCTCCGGCTCGGTGAACTCCGGGCGCGCGTCGTGGTCGGCCTCGCCGTACAGGCGGATCGCGACGCCGGGCGCGAGACGGCCGGAGCGGCCGGCGCGCTGCGTCGCGCTCGCCTGGCTGATCGGCTCGACGGGCAGGCGCTGCACCTTGGTGCGCACCGAGTAGCGGCTGATCCGGGCGAGCCCGGTGTCGACGACGTAGCGGATGCCGGGCACGGTGAGCGAGGTCTCGGCGACGTTCGTGCTGACGACGACGCGGGTGCCGGCGTGCGGCGCGAAGATGCGGTGCTGGTCGGCGGCGGACAGCCGCGCGTACAGCGGCAGCACCTCCAGGCCGACCACCGAGCCGGCGAGCTGCGCGCGCAGGGCGTCGACGGCCTCGCGGATCTCCCGCTCGCCGGAGCAGAACACGAGGACGTCGCCGTCGCCCTCGGTGAGCAGCTCGGTGACGGCGTCGACGACCGCCTGCGGCTCGTCCCGGTCGTCGGCCGGGTCGGCCTCGTCGCCGGAGTACGGCCGGTAGCGGATCTCGACGGGGTACGTGCGGCCCGACACCTCGACGACCGGCGCGCCGCCGAAGTGGTCGGCGAACTTCTGCGGGTCGATCGTCGCCGAGGTGATGACGAGGTGGAGGTCGGGCCGCCTCGGCAGCAGCCGGTGCAGGTAGCCGAGCAGGACGTCGACGTTGAGGGACCGCTCGTGCGCCTCGTCCACGACGATCGTGTCGTAGCGACGCAGCATCGGGTCGCGCTGGATCTCCGCGAGCAGGATGCCGTCCGTCATGACCTTGACCAGGGTCGACGGCCCGGTGTCGTCGGTGAAGCGGACCTGGTAGCCGACGTGCTCCCCGAGCGGGGTGCCGACCTCCTCCGCGAGGCGCTCGGCGACGCTGCGGGCGGCGATGCGCCGCGGCTGCGTGTGCCCGATGATCCCGGTCCGGCCGCGGCCGGCCTCCAGCGCGAGCTTCGGCAGCTGGGTCGTCTTGCCCGAGCCGGTGGCGCCCGCGACGACGACGACCTGGTGGTCGCGGATGAGGCGGACGAGCTCCTCGCGCCGTCCCACGACCGGCAGCTCGGAGGGGTAGCGCAGCGGCGGCAGCGTCGCGTGCGCGGCCTCGAGGCGGTCGGCCTGGCGGGCCAGGCGCTTGTCGAGGGGCTCCCGCTCGCGGCGCCGGCCGCGGCTGCGCCGGGCGGTCGGGGGAGAGGACATGTCGCGCTCAGGGTAGGCGGCGCCACGACGACACCGACAACCTCGTGCCGTGCGCCACAGCGCCGACGGGCCCCGTCCGTGGTGTCGTTGTGGCTGCCCGAGCCCCGCCGCCACCACCCACCTGGAGGACCCGTGCCCGTCCCGCCCCTGCCCGACGACGTCACCGAGCTGCTGCGCCGCCCGAACCCCGCCGTCATGGCGACGCTCGGCAAGGACGGCCGACCCGTGACCGTCGCCACCTGGTACCTGCTGGAGGACGACGGCCGGGTCCTGCTCGGCCTGGACGCCGCGCGGGCCCGGATCGAGCACCTGCGCCGCGACCCCCGCGTCTCGTTGACGGTCCTCGCGGCCGACGACTGGTACACGCACGTGAGCGTCCAGGGCCGGGTCGGCCCCATCACCGACGACGTCGGGCTCGAGGGCATCGACCGGCTCGCACGGCACTACACCGGCAACGAGTACGCCGTCCGTGACCGGCCGCGCGTCGTGTGCCACCTCGAGGTGGAGCGCTGGCACGGCTGGGGCCGCGCGAAGCAGGACTGACCGGCACCTACCCTGGGTGGGTGGCACGTACCGAGGCGGCTGCGCCCGGTCCGCGTCCCGGCCCGGTCGACGACAGCGCCCTCACCCCCCGCGAGCGGCTGCGGCACCGTGCGGTCGTCGTCGTCTCGCTGGTGTCGACCGTCCTCGTCGGGATCGGGGTCGCGTCGCAGTCGCGGGTCAACGGCGAGCTCTCCCCGCGGATGGTGCCGCCGGCCGTCGCCGCCCCGGGCTGGGCGGGCCTCGCGAGCGAGCGGGTCGCCGCGGGTCTCGACACCGCGATCCTGTCCTTCGGCATCGGCCTCGCCGTCGTGACGACCGGCGCCCTCCTCACCCCCCGCGGCCGGCGTGGGCTGCGCGCCGTGGGCTCCTCGCTGCGCCACGGCCGTCTGCGCTGGTGGCAGCTGCTCGGCGGCGCGGGGGGCGCGACCCTCGTCACGAGCCAGGGCGTCGCCGTCCCGGCCCTCGGCGTCGCGGTCTTCACCGTCACCATCGTCGCCGGCGTCACGGTCGCGGGCCTGGTCGTCGACCGGGTCGGGCTGTCGCCGAACGGGGTGCGGCCGTGGACGCCCCGGCGGGTGCTCGGCGCGCTGCTGGCGGTCGGCGGGGTCACCCTCAGCGTGTCGGGCGGCCTCGGCGAGGGTGGCGGCGCCCCGGTCCTCGCGCTGGTGGGGGCGCTGCTGCTCGCCTTCGTGGCCGGGTCCCTGACGGCCGCGCAGCAGGCCGTGAACGGGCACGTCGCCGTGCACGCCGGCTCGCCGTGGGTCGCCGGGGTGGTCAACTTCACCGTCGGGCTCACGACGCTCGTCCTCGCCCGCCTCGTGCTCGTCGGCACCGCCCGGCCCGCGCTCCCGCCGCCGGCGGAGCAGTGGTGGCTGTACCTGTCCGGCCCCATCGGGGTCAGCTTCATCGTGCTCGCGGCGCTGCTCGTGCGGACCCTCGGCGTGCTCGTGCTCGGGCTCGGCAACACCGCCGGACAGCTCGTCGGGTCCATCGCCCTCGACGAGCTGTTCCCGACCGCGGCCGGGCGCCCCGGCGCCGTCGAGCTCGTCGCGGCCGTCGTCATCTTCGCCGCGGTCGCCCTCGCGGCGAGCCGCCCCCGCCGGCGCGCCCCGTGAACGGCGTCCTCACCGACGCGCTCCTCGTGCTCGCCTTCATCCTCGTCGGCGGCGTCTTCGCGGGCAGCGAGATCGCGCTCGTCTCGCTGCGCGACAGCCAGATCGACGGCCTGCGCCGCCGCGGTGCGCGCGGCGAGCGCGTCGCCCGGCTCGCGGCCGACCCGAACCGGTTCCTGTCGGCGGTGCAGGTGGGCGTCACCGTCACCGGCTTCTTCTCCGCCTCCTTCGGCGCGGCGACCATCGCCCCCGCGATCGCGCCGTCGCTGGAGGAGCTCGGCCTCAGCGAGGCGGCGGCGGGCACGACGGCGTTCGTCGCCGTCACCCTCGTGGTCGCCGCGGCCTCGCTCGTGCTCGGCGAGCTCGCCCCCAAGCGGCTCGCCCTGCAGCGGGCCGAGGGCCTGTCCCTGCTCGTCGCGGGTCCGCTCGACCTCGTCGCCCGGCTGCTGCGGCCCGTCATCTGGCTGCTCGGTCGCGCGACGGACGGCGTCGTGCGGCTGCTCGGCGGCGACCCCGCCGCGAGCCGTGAGGAGATCGGCGAGGAGGAGCTGCGCTCGCTCGTCCGCGACCACGAGGCGCTCGACCCGGACGAGCGCCGCATCGTGAGCGAGGCGCTCGAGCTCGCCGACAAGGCCGTCCGCGACGTGCTCGTGCCCCGCACCGAGGTCGTCGTCCTGGCCGTCGACCAGACCGTCGACGCGGCGCTCGACGAGGCGACCGGCCGGCCGCACTCGCGCTACCCGGTCGTGGGGGACACGGTCGACGACGTCCTCGGCTTCGTCCACGTCCGCGACCTGTACGGCGCGGTCCGGGCGGGCCGCGGCGGGCGCCCGCTGCGCGACGTGGTCCGCCGGGTGCCCTTCCTGCCCGAGAGCCTGCCGGTGCTCGCGGCCATGAGCACGATGCGCCGGGCCGCGGTCCACCTCGCCGTCGTCGTCGACGAGTACGGCGGCAACGCCGGCATCGTCACGCTGGAGGACCTCGTCGAGGAGGTGCTCGGCGACATCCGCGACGAGTACGACCCGGCGCCCGGCCCGGCGTCGGGGCTGCCGGAGGGCGTCGTCGACCTCGACGGCCTGCTCCACGTCGACGACGTGCCCGAGCACGTGCCCGGCCTCGTCGTGCCCGCGCAGGGGTTCGAGACGGTCGCGGGCTTCGTGCTGCGCGAGCTCGGCCGCGTCGCCCGCGTCGGGGACCGCGTCAGCACGCCCACCCACGAGCTCGAGGTCGTCGCCATGGACGGCCGGCGCATCGAGCGGGTGCGGGTCCGCCCGACCGGGCCCGCCCGCCCGGTCGAGGACGGCTGAGCGGCCGGTGCCGCCCGCCGCGATACTGACCGCGTGACCCCCACCGCCCCGCCCCCCCAGCGGGTCGACGTGCTCCTGGCGGGCGGTGGCGGGGCGGCCCGGACCGTGCTGCTCGCCCTCGCCGGCGCCGCCCACGCCGGCCGGCTGCCCGGCCCGCTCCGTGTTCTCGTCGTCGACCCCGTCGACCCGCACGACACCGAGGCGGCGCACCGCACGTGGTGCTCGTGGGGCGAGCCCGACACCCTGCTCGAGCCGGTGGTCGCCGCCGCGTGGCGCCACGTGCGGGTGCGCGACGCCAGGCACGACCTCGTGCTCGACCTCGACCCCCTGCGCTACCGCCTCGTGCGCTCCGCCGACCTGGCCGAGCACGTCGAGCAGCGGCTCACGACCGCGCCGGGCCTGGCCGTCGAGCACGTCACCGCGGCGGTCACCGCGCTGGACGAGCGCCCCGACGGCACCGTCGACGTGTCGTGGCCGGGCGGCTCCGCCCGCGCGCGGCTCGTCCTGGACTCCCGGCCCGTGCGGCCCGCCCGGCCGGGGTCGGTGTTCTGGTGGCAGCACTTCCGCGGCTGGACGCTGCCCGCCGGCGCCGTGCCCGGGCTCGACCCGGCCGTCGCCGAGCTCATGGACTTCCGCACCCCGCAGCCGGAGCGCGGGCTGTCCTTCGGCTACGTGCTGCCGCTGCCGGACGGCCGGGCCCTCGCGGAGTACACCGAGTTCTCCCCGGCGCGTCTCGACGACGCCGGGTACGACCGGGCGCTGCGCGCCTACCTCGACCGGCTCGGGGTCGCCGCCGGCGTGCAGCCGGAGCACGTGGAGACCGGGGCGATCCCCATGACGGACGCCCGCTTCGCCCGCTCCGCCGGGCCGCGGGTGCTCCGGCTCGGCACCGCGGGCGGCGCGACCCGCGGGTCCACCGGCTACACCTTCTCCGCCATGCTGCGCGACGCGCGCGCCGTCACCGACCTCCTCGAGCGGGGGGCGCTCGCGGGCACGGCCCCGCTGCACCTGCCCGCGCCGTACCCGCGCCGGCACCGCTGGTTCGACGCCGTGCAGCTGCGCGCGCTGGAGGACGGCCTCGTCGACGGACCGGCGTTCTTCGTGCGCCTGTTCCGCCGGCAGCCCGCGACGCGGGTGCTGCGCTTCCTCGACGGTGCGACGCACGTCGCCGAGGACGTCGCCGTCATGTCCGGCGCCCCCGCCGTCGCGATGACCCGTGCCGCCGCCGCGGACGGCCTCGCCCGCGTGCGCGGCCGCTCACGCGCCGGGCAGGCGCCCGCGGTGCCCGTGCCGACGGCGCGGACCCGCGCGTGAGCGCGGGGCCGGACGGCGACGGGTGGGACGCCGGCGACGTGCTGCTGACCCTGGCGGGCCTGGGCCTGCTCGCCCTCGGGGTGTTCGCGGTGCTCACGATGCTCGTCGTCGTGCCCAAGAACCGCCGGCCGTCCTCGGCGACGGCGTGGATCATCGCGATCGTCCTCGTGCCCTTCGCGGGTCTGCTCGCGTTCTTCCTCATCGGCAGCCCCGCCCTGCCCAAGGTCCGACGGGACAAGCAGCGCAACGTCGACCGGCTCATCAGCGAGCGCACGCGCGAGCACGGCATCGGCCTCGAGCGGGCGCCCGGGCCGGACTGGCTCGACCCGGTCGTGCGGCTCAACCAGCGCATCGGCGCCATGCCCATGCTCCACGGCAACGACGCCCGCATCTGGACCGGCTACGACGCGACGATCCGCGCCATGACGGCCGACGTCGGCGCCGCGCGCGACTTCGTCCACGTCGAGTTCTACATCCTCGCCCTCGACCGCACGACCGAGCCGTTCTTCGACGCCCTCGCCGCCGCCGTCGCGCGCGGCGTGACGGTGCGGGTGCTGCTGGACCACGTCGGCTCGTGGCGCTCGCCCGGCTACCGCAGGACCCTGCGGCGGCTGCGGGAGGCGGGCGTGCTGTGGCGGCTCATGCTGCCGGTGCAGCCGTGGTTCGGCCGCTACCAGCGCCCCGACCTGCGCAACCACCGCAAGGTCGTCGTCGTGGACGGCCGCGTCGGCTGGGTGGGCTCGCAGAACCTCGTCGACCGCTCCTACAACCGCCGGGCGAACCTCCGCCGCGGGCTGCAGTGGCAGGACCTCATGGTGCGCGTGAGCGGCCCGGTCGTGCAGGAGCTCGACGCGGTCTTCGCCACCGACTGGTTCTCCGAGACCGACGAGCTGCTCGACGTCGAGACGCCGGACGCGCTGCCCGGCGGGGTCGGCAGCTCGACGGACGCCGAGCTGCTCGCGGAGGAGCACGGCCCGCTCAGCTGCCAGGTGGTGCCGAGCGGACCGGGGTTCGAGCACGAGAACAACCTGCGGCTGTTCAACTCGCTGCTGTACGCGGCCCGCTCGCGCGTGAGCATCACGAGCCCCTACTTCGTGCCGGACGAGTCGCTGCTGTACGCCGTCACCGCCGCCGCGCTGCGCGGGGTCGACGTCGAGCTGTTCGTGCCCGAGGAGGGCGACCAGTTCGTCGTGCACCACGCGCAGCGCTCGTACTACGAGCAGCTGCTGCGCTCCGGGGTGCGCATCCACCGCTACCCGCCGCCGTACGTGCTGCACGCCAAGCACATGACGGTCGACGACCAGGTGTCGGTCGTCGGCTCCTCGAACCTCGACATGCGCTCGTTCAGCCTCGACCTCGAGGCGACCCTGCTCGTGCACGGGCGCGGCTTCTGCGACGACCTGCGCCGGGTCGAGGACGGCTACCGCGCGGTCTCCCGGGAGCTCACCCTCGGCGAGTGGCTGCGCCGCCCCGGCCGGGAGCAGCTGTTCGACAACGTCGCGCGGCTGTCCTCGGCCCTGCAGTGAGCGGCCCCGGCGCGGGCGCCGTCCTCAGTCGCCGGCCTCCAGGGCGTCGAGGCCGTCGTCGTCCGGGTGCCACGACGGCTCGAGGTGGTCGACGAGCGCGTCGGCGAGGCCGGTGTAGCCCTGCGGGGTCAGCGCGAGCAGCCGCTGCTCCGCCTCGGCGGGCAGGCCGAGGCCGCGCACGAACTCCGCCATCGCGGGGCCGTCGACGCGCTGCCCGCGGGTGAGGTCCTTGAGCCGCTCGTACGGGTTCGGCAGCCCGTGCAGGCGCATGACGGTCTGCACGGCCTCCCCGAGCACCTCCCACGACCCCTCGAGGTCGGCGTCGAGCACGGCCGTGTCGACGTCGAGGCCCGCGAGACCGCGCGCCACGTTGTCGAGGGCGACGAGGGCGTGCCCGAGCGCGACGCCGATGTTCCGCTGCGTCGTGGAGTCGGTGAGGTCGCGCTGCAGCCGGCTCGTCACGAGCGTCTGCTGGAGGCTGTCGAGCAGCGCGTTCGACAGCTCGAGGTTGGCCTCGGCGTTCTCGAAGCGGATGGGGTTGACCTTGTGGGGCATCGTGCTCGAGCCGATCGAGCCCGCCGTCGTCACCTGCGTGAAGTAGCCCTGCGAGATGTAGGTCCACACGTCGGTGCAGAGGTTGTGCAGCACCCGGTTGAAGCGCGCGACGTCGGCGTACAGCTCCGCCTGCCAGTCGTGCGGCTCGATCTGCGTGGTGAGCGGGTTCCACGTGAGCCCGAGCCCCTCGACGAAGTCGCGGGCCACGTCCTCCCAGTCCGCGTCCGGCACGGCCGCGACGTGCGCGGCGTACGTGCCCGTCGCGCCGTTGATCTTGCCGAGGTAGTCGGCGTGCCGGACCCGCTCGAGCTGCCGCTGCAGCCGGTGGGTGAGCACGGCGAGCTCCTTGCCCATCGTCGTCGGCGTCGCGGGCTGCCCGTGGGTGCGCGCGAGCATCGGCACGGCCCGGTACTGCCGCGCCATCCCGCCGAGCTGCTCCACGACGCCCCCGGCCGCGGGCAGCCAGACCTCGCGCACCGCGCGCTGGACGAGCCGGGCGTACGCGAGGTTGTTGACGTCCTCGCTCGTGCACGCGAAGTGGACGACCTCGGCGACGTCCTCCAGGGAGCTGCCGCGCAGGCGGTCCTTGAGCAGGTACTCGACGGCCTTGACGTCGTGCACGGTCACGCGCTCGATGTCCTTGAGCTCCGCGACGGTGTCGGCGTCGAACGCGGCCGCGATGCCGTGGAGGCGGTGGACCTCCTCGTCGCGCAGCCGCCGCACGCCCGGCAGCACCTGCCGCTTGGTGAGGTGCAGCAGCCACGCGACCTCGATGCGGAGCCGCTCGCGGTTGAGCGCGGGCTCCGACAGGTGCTCGAGCAGCCCCTCGACCGCCGGGCGGTAGCGCCCGTCGAGCGGGCTGAGGGTGACGTCGCCGAGCTCGGCGGCCAGGCGGACGGCGGTGCGGGACGGCGGCTGCTCGCTCACGGCGGCAATCCTCCCGCACCCGGCGGACGCGACCGTCCCCGGTCCCTCAGGCCCAGCGCCCGGCGACCTCCACCGCCTGCGCGCCGTAGCCGCCGCCGAACAGCACCGCGTGCACCAGCAGCGGGTGCAGCTGGTGCAGGCCGACCCGGTCCTGCCAGCCCGGCTGCAGCGGAGCGGCGTCGTCGTAGGCGGCGAGCACGCGCTGCAGGTGGGGCAGGTCGAACAGCGCGAGCATCGCGAGGTCGGTCTCGCGGTGGCCGCCGTGCGCGGCCGGGTCGACGAGCACGACCCCGCCGGCCGTCCAGAGCACGTTGCCGTTCCACAGGTCGCCGTGGAGCCGGGCGGGGGGCTCCGGCTCCCCGGCCACGCCCGGGTCGGCGACGAGCCGGTCGAGCACCCGGCCGATGGTGGCGGAGCCGTCCGCCGTCACCGCCCCGGTGTCGTGGGCGCGCCGCAGGTACGGCAGCAGCCGGTGCTCGGCGTACCAGGGGGCCCAGTCGGTGCCGGGACGCATCGGCAGCACGAGCGGGCCGATGAAGCCGTCACCGTCCCACCCGGCCGGCGGGCTGCCGAGCTGCGGGGCGCCGGCGGCGTGCGTGACGGCGAGGCGGCGGCCCAGGTCGTCGGCCGCCTCGGGCGTCGGCAGGACCTCGGGCAGGCGCGGCAGGACCAGCGCCTCCGCCTCGACCGACACCGGCTCGACGACCCGGACGCCGCCGGGCACCTGCAGCCACCGCAGGCCCGCGGCCTCGACGGCGAAGAAGCCGGGCGGCGCGTCGACCCGGCGCTTGACGAACACGTCGGGGTCGTCGGCCAGGCGCAGGAGCTCCCCGGCGCCCTCGCCGCCCGCCGCGGCCTCCGGGCCCCCGCTCACGAGGCGACCGTCCCGTCCGGCCCGGTCCCGCGTCGCGCGAGGTGGTCCTGCAGGTGCACGAGGAGCCCCTCGCACGCCCGCTCGACCTGGTCCAGCACGAGGTCGAAGGCGTCGAGGTCGGAGTAGTAGGGGTCGGGCACGTCGAGCCGGCGGCCGATGTCGGCGCCGAGGGCCGCCTGGTCGGCGACGTCCGCCACCTCCGGGTCGAAGGAGCGCAGCAGCCGCACCTTCCGCCGGTCCTGCTCGTTGGCCGTCCACGAGCGCAGGGTGCGCTGGTGACCGCGGTCGAGCGCGAGGACGAGGTCGAGGCCGGGCAGCCACTGCGGGTCGAACAGCCGCGCCCGGTGGGCGCTCCCGTCGTACCCGCGCGCGGCGAGGGCGGTGAGGGTGCGGGAGTCGGCGCGCTCGCCGATGTGCCAGTCGCCGGTCCCCGCCGAGGTCACCACCACCTCCCCGTGCAGGCCCGCGCCGTCGACGAGGTGCGTGAGGACGAGCTCGCCCATGGGCGAGCGGCAGATGTTGCCCGAGCACACGAAGCACACGCTCAGCGGGCTCGGGGGCATGGCGGCCATCCTGCCCCGCGGGCCCGCGCCGCGGCACCCCCTCGGGGCGGATCGGCCGCGGCCGGGCCCGCCGGTGCGTCCACAGCCGTCCGGACGGGGCGGCGTCCACAGCCACGCGGCTCCGGCCCGCGGTCGTCCGGCTCCGCGGACGAGGGTGTGCCCGTGCGGGGGAGCGGGCGGGCGAGCGGGTGGTGACGAGCGGATGACCGGCCTGACGGGGTCGGGACTCGAGGCCGAGTGGGCGGCGCTGGAGGCGACCGCCGTCGACCTCGCCTGCCGCGTGCGCGCCGTGCAGCCCCCGTCGTGGCGGGGACCGGCGAGCGAGGCCTGTGCCACCGGGCTGCTCCGGGCCGTCGCCGACCTGGACCGGGCGGCCGAGGCGCTCGCCCGCGCGCGCCGCGCCGTGAGGGCGTGAGCCGGCCGTGACGGGACTGCACGTCGTCGGCGGGCCGACGGGGAGCGCGGCGCAGCTGGAGGAGCTGGAGAGCATGGCGGGTGCGCTCGCCGACCGCGCCGCGGACTGCGTCGCCGCGGCCGGCGCCGCGAGCCGGACGGCGGCCGAGGCGGCGGGCCGGGCGGTCGCGGCGGCCGTCGTGACCGGTGGTCTCGCAGGCCCGGTCGGGCCGG
>NZ_JBBAYJ010000035.1 GCF_037153975.1 Aquipuribacter sp. SD81 | reverse complement strand
CCGGGTGCCCGAGCCCGCCGGCGCGCGGGACCGGGCGGAGGCCCGCGGGACCCGGCCGGGCGAGCGCCCCGACGGCCGTCCGTCGCCGGACGCGCGTCCCGACGCGGCGGCCGACCGCCGCTCGCGCCGCCGTCGCACCGCGGTCCCCAGCTGGGACGAGATCGTGTTCGGGGCCAAGCGCGACGGCTGAGACCGGGGTCCCTCAGCCGGTCCGCGGTGGCTCTGCGCCCGGTGCGTCGACGAGGTCGAGGCCCGCCGCCTGCAGCTGGGCGACGGGGTCGATGGGGCACGAGTCCGGCGTCGCCGCGGACCACGGCAGCACGTCCGGCGACAGGCTGCCCGCCCGGGCGGCGGAGGCGGTCATCCGCCGCATGAAGTGGCGACGGCACAGCACCTCGTAGGCGACCGCGCCCGTGTCCGGCACCGGCCGGTGCTGCTCGCCGGCGTCGGTGACGTCGCCCACGACCACCTGGTCGCCCTCCACGACCATGCGCCCGTCGAGCGTGCGGGCGTTGTGCGTGCCGCGCCGCCCGCACCAGCACAGCGCGGCGACCTGCAGCACCTCCACCCGGTCCGCGAGCTCGACGAGGCGCTTGGAGCCGGGGAACAGCCGGGCCCGGAAGTCGCTGGTGATGCCGAAGGCGAACACGTCGACGTCGAGCTCGTCGACCACGCGCGCCAGCTGGTCGACCTGCTCCGGGGTGTAGAACTGCGCCTCGTCGCACACGAGGTAGTCGGTGCGCCGGCCGGCCAGCCGCTCCTCGACGACCGCCTGCCACAGGTCGGTCGAGCCCGTCACCTCACGCGCCTCGCGCGACAGCCCGAGGCGGCTCGACACGCGGCCGTGCCCGGCCCGGTCCTGCATGGAGAACAGCAGGCCGGCGAGGCCCCGCGCGGCGCGGGTGTGGTCCAGCTGCAGCGCGAGGGTGGACTTGCCGGAGTCCATCGTGCCGCAGAAGAAGACGAGCTCCGCCACGACGGGCGACGCTACCGCGCGCGCGGCGGCAGCAGCCGCAGCAGAGGGACGGCGGTCTCCACGTCGGTGAGCGAGCCGTGGTGGCCGACCATCTGCAGCACGCCCGGGGTGTCCCGCTCGCGGTCGACGACCGCGAGGTCGCCGTGGGCGGCGACGAGGACGTCGCCGACCCGGGCGAGGACGTCGGGGGCCGGCTCGCCGCCGAACCAGCCGGCCGCGATCGCCTGCCCGACGGTCGCGACGGTGCCCCGCTCCCCCACCACGTCGGCCCACGCGGCGGCCACACCCTCGGCCGAGCCCGGCTCGGTGCGCAGCTGCACGAGGCGCGGCTCGCCGGCCACGGCCCGCACCCCGGTGCGCAGGTGGGGGTGGTCGGCCACGTCGAGCCGCGACGACGGGGGGCAGTCGACCATGCCGTGGTCGGCGGTCACGAGCACGACGGCGTCGTCGGGCGCGAGGCGCCGCAGCCGGGCGAGGCCCGCGTCGATGCGCTCGAGCTCACCGGCCCACTCGTGCGAGCCGCAGCCCCGGGCGTGACCGGTCTTGTCGACGTCGCCCCAGTACATGTTGACCATGGCCCGCGGGCCCGCCCGCAGCGCCCGCGCCGCCGCCTCGACCCGGTCCTCGAGGCTCTCGGCGGCGACGTACGAGGGCCCGCGCAGCGCGGCGCGCGTCAGGCCGGAGGCCTCGAACTGGCGCGGGCCGACCATCAGGACGGGGACCCCCGCCGCGCGCACGCGCTCGAAGACGGTCGGCAGCGGCTGCCACCGCAGCGGGTCGAGGTCGGCCGGCCACGTGAGGTGGTTGACGACCTCGTCGGTGCCGGGTCGGAAGCCCTGGTAGCCGACTACGCCGTGGCGGGCGGGGTGGCAGCCGGTGCCGAGCGTGGCCAGCGCCGTCGCCGTCGTCGACGGCACGGTCGTGCGCAGCTCGCGCGGCGCGCCCTCGGGCTGCTGGGCGGTCGCCCGCCGCAGGAAGGGCGCGTGGCCGCCCCGCTCGGCGAGCAGCCGGGCGCCGAGGCCGTCCACGAGCACCGTGCAGACGCGCGGCCACCGCCCGAGGCGGAGCCCCGCGTCCTCCTCCCAGCCCTCGACGCCGAGGGCACCGGCGACCCCCGGGAGCAGGCGGGCGAGCGACGGCGCCGGGCAGGCCGGGTCCGTCACCGGCCCGACGTGGCCGCGGACAGCGCCCGGGCGAAGCGGAGCGCGCCGTCGACGGCGTCGTGACCCTCCGCGTCGGCGCTCACCCGCAGCGACAGGTCGTCGCCGGTCACGCTGCCGGTGTAGCCGTGGTCGGCGTCGCACTCCGGGTCCGCGCAGCCCGCGGGCTCGAGGTCGACCCGGCTCGCGATGCCCCACGCCACACCGAGGGTGACCTCGCGCGGCAGCCCGCCGGGCCGGTAGCGCTCGGGACGGTCGACGACGTGGGTGACGACGACCCCGGTCACCCGGTCGATCGGCACGGCCTCCGTGCTCGCCATCGCGTAGGTGGCCCCGGCGTCGACGGCGCGCACGGTCTCGGGGTGCCCGGGCGGCGTCGCCCGGTCGTCGCGCTCGCTGTGGTCGTCGGCGTGGGCGACGATGAGCCGCGTCGGCGTGAGGACGAGGACCGTCACGTGGCGGCGGACCTGGTCGCCCTCGTCGAACGTGGTCTCCGGGTGCACGAAGTGCTCGAGGGCCTCCTCGCCCGCCAGCGCGACGCGCACGACGTCGGCGACGACGGCCGGGTAGTACCCGGCGCGCTCGACGTCGCGCACGAGGTCCGCGGGCAGCCCGTCCGCCGGGCCGTCGGGACGACGAGGACCGCGGTGTCGGGTGTCACGCACCCGGGCATCCTGCCACCGACCCGTGGGCCCCGGCACGCGGCCGCCGCGGCTGTGGACGACCGGCCGGGTGCACGGGTGCCGACGACGTCACGGGACGGCCAGCAGCGCCCGGCGCGGCCCGTCCGCGCGCGGTGTCGGGGGCGGGGCGACCCGCGCGGTCGCGTCGAGCACGGCGACGGCGTCAGTGCCCGCGTGGACCGGCTGCAGCCGCAGGGAGGCGACCTGCGGGAGGTCCTCGGCGAGCAGGGACACCCGCGCGACGACGTCCTCGAGGGCGTCGACGTCGACGCGGGGCCGGCCGCCGTGACCGAACAGCCGGGGCGCGGCCCGCACCCCGCGCACGAGGTCGTGCACGTCGCCCGTGGTGAGCGGCGGGATGCGGTGGGCGACGTCGCCGAGCAGGTCGATCGCGTCGCCGGCGAGCCCGAAGGAGACGATCGGGCCGAACAGCGGGTCCTCCGCCGTCGTGACGACCGTCGAGACCCCCCGTCCGGCCATGTGCTGCACGAGCAGGACCGGCGGGCCGTCGCCGGCGGCGCCCGGGTCGGGGCGGGCGCCGAGCTCGGCCTGCATCTCGGCGACGTCCGCGCGCAGCTCCGCCTCGTCGGCGATGCTGAGCCGGATGCCGCCGGTGTCGAGACGGTGCCGCAGCGTGGCGGCCTTGAGCACGACCGGGTAGCCGAGCCCGGCCGCGGCCGCCGCCGCGCCGTCGGCGTCCTGCACCTCCACGGTCCGCCACACCTCGACGCCGTAGCAGGCGAGCAGCGCGACGACCTCCTCGCGCGCGAGGTCGCGCCCCTCGGGGGCGTCGGCGAGCACGTCGGCCACGAGGCGGCGGGCGGCACGCCGGTCCACGCCCGGCGGGTCGACGAGCGGGCCGCTGTCGCGCCGGCGCCACTCCGAGTACCGGACGACGGCGGCGAGCGCGCGCACCGCGTCCTCCGGCAGCGGGTAGGCCGGCACGGCGGCGAGACCGTCGTGGGGCGAGCCGACGAGGCGGGGACCGACGAAGCAGGCGACCGTCGTGCGACCGGAGCCGTGGGCCGTCCGCTGCAGCGCCAGCTGCACGTCCTCCGAGCCGGTCTGCAGCGGCGGGATGAAGCTCGCGACGACCGCGTCGACGTCCGGCCGCGCGTACACCTCCTGAAGCGCCGCGGCGAACTCCTCGGCGTCGGCCTCGGAGCCGACGGCGACCGGCTCGCCCGCCAGCGGCAGGCCCCACGAGGCGCACGCGTCGGCCGCGAGGGCGTTGAGGGCCGGGGAGTTGCCGACCACCGCCACCCGGTCCCCGCCCGGCAGGGGCTGGTGCAGCGCGACCTGGGCGACGTCGAACATCTGGTGGAGGTTCTCGGTCCGGATGACGCCGGCCTGCCGGAGCATGGCGTCGAAGGCGGCGGGCGGCGCGTCGGAGCGTCGCACCTCGTGCCCGGGCGGCACGCCGTACCCGCTCACCCAGCTCTTGACCACGACGGTCGGCTTGACGCGGGCGAGCTGCCGCGCGATGCGGGAGAACTTGCGCGGGTTGCCGACGCTCTCCAGGTACAGCCCCACGACGGCTGTGCGGGGGTCGTCGAGCCAGTACTGCATGGCGTCGTTGCCCGACACGTCGGCGCGGTTGCCGGCGGACAGGAAGGAGGAGATGCCGAGCCCGCGCCGGTCGGCGCTGGCGAGGACGGCCACCCCGAGCGCGCCGGACTGGCTGAACAGGGCCATGCCGCCCGCGGCCGGCAGCCGCGGTGCGACGCTGGCGTTGAGGCGCACCTCGGGGTCGGTGTTGATGATGCCGAAGCTGTTGGGTCCCACGAGGCGGATGCCGGCGGCCCGCGCGAGCCGCAGCACCTCGTGCTGGCGGGCCACGCCCTCGGGGCCGGCCTCGGCGAACCCGCTGGAGACGATGACGGCGCCGCGGACGCCGAGGTCGGCGCACTGCGAGACGACCTCCGGCACCGAGGCGGCCGGCACGGTGACGACGGCCAGGTCGACCGGGCCGGGCACCTCCTCGACCGCGTTGTACGCGCGGGTGCCGCCGAGCTCGAGCGCCTCCCGGTTGACGACGTGGACCGGTCCGGCGAAGCCGCCCTCGATGACGGCGCCGAGCAGGCGGGCCCCGAAGGACGAGGTGTCGCGGCTCGCGCCGACCACGACGACGGAGCGCGGGCTGAGCAGCGAGCGCATGCTGAGGGACTCCGCCCGGTGCTCGCGGGCCGCCCGCACCGCGATCGACCGCTCGGTCGGGTCGATGTCGAACCCGACGGAGATGACGCCGTCGTCGAGGTGGTGCGACACCTGGTAGCCCGCGTCGCGGAAGACCGCGAGCATGCGCTGGTTGGCCGGCAGCACGTCGGCCTCGAAGCGCGTGACGCCGTTGTCGCGCGCCGCAGCGGCGAGGTGCTCCAGCAGCACCGAGCCGATCCCGCGGCCCTGGTGGGCGTCGGAGATGTTGAAGGCGACCTCCGCGACGCGGCCCCCGCCCGGGCCGCGCTCGTCGACGACGTCGTAGCGGCCGATGCCGACGATCTCGTCGCGCACGGTCGTGACGAGGGCGACGCGGCGGTCGTGGTCGACGGTGACGAAGCGGTGGAGGTCGGCGGCGCTGATGCGCGGCATGGGCGCGAAGAAGCGGAAGTAGATGCTCCGGGGGCTCTGCGCGGCGTGGAAGCGCTCGATGCGGGGGGCGTCGTCGGGGCGGATCGGCCGGACGTGCGCGACGCTGCCGTCGCGCAGGACGACGTCGGCCTCCCAGTGCCCCGGGTAGGCAGCGGTGGGGTCGGGCTCGTCCACCCACCCGACGCTACCGGCCGTCCCGCGCCGCCGTCCCGCCGTGCCGTCGTGCCGCCACGGGCTGCGCGCGGGCGTCTGCGACGATCGGGCGGTGAGCCCGACCCGACGCACGCGCGAGGAGCCCGGTGCTCCGGACCCCGACGACATCGGCACGGTCGTCGACATCGACGTCGAGGACGAGATGCAGGGCGCGTTCCTCGAGTACGCGTACTCCGTCATCTACTCCCGGGCCCTGCCCGACGCGCGCGACGGCCTCAAGCCGGTCCAGCGGCGGATCGTCTACCAGATGGCCGACATGGGGCTGCGGCCCGACCGCCCGCACGTCAAGAGCGCGCGGATCGTCGGGGAGGTCATGGGCAAGCTCCACCCGCACGGCGACGGGGCGATCTACGACGCGCTCGTGCGGCTCGCGCAGCCGTTCACCATGCGCCTGCCGCTGGTGGACGGCCACGGCAACTTCGGCAACCTCGACGCCGGCCCGGCCGCCGCGCGCTACACCGAGGCGCGCCCGTCGCCGGCCGCGCCGCTGCTGACGGCGAGCCTCGACGAGGACGTCGTCGGGACCGTCGACAACTACGACGGCTCGCTGCAGCAGCCGGAGGTGCTGCCCGCGGCGTTCCCCAACCTGCTCGTCAACGGCGCGAGCGGCATCGCCGTCGGCATGGCGACGAGCATGCCGCCGCACAACCTCGGCGAGGTCGTCGCGGCCGCCCGCCACCTCGTGCGCCACCCGCGGGCGAGCCTCGCCGAGCTCGCCCGGTTCGTGCCCGGGCCGGACTTCCCCACCGGCGGCATCGTCGTCGGGCTCGACGGGGTCCGCGAGGCCTACGAGACGGGCCGGGGGTCGTTCCGGGTGCGGGCGCGGGTCGAGGTCGAGGCCGTGACGGCCCGGCGCAAGGGGCTCGTCGTGACCGAGCTGCCGTACGGCGTGGGCCCGGAGCGGCTCGTGGAACGCATCTCCGAGGCCGTCAAGAGCCGCAAGGTCGACGGCATCGCCGCCCTGCAGGACCTGTCCGACGGCCGGCAGGGGCTGCGCGTGGTCGTGGAGCTGAAGTCCGGCTTCGACCCCGACGCGGTCCTCGCGCAGCTGTACCGGCTCACGCCGCTCGAGGAGTCCTTCAACGTCAACAACGTCGCGCTCGTCGACGGCCGGCCCCGCACGCTGGGCCTGCGCGAGCTGCTCGAGGTGTACGTCGGGTTCCGCCTCGACGTCGTGCGCCGCCGCACCGCGCACCGCCTCGCCGTCGCCGAGCACGAGCTGCACCTCGTGGAGGGCCTGCTCGTCGCCGTCCTCGACATCGACGAGGTCATCCAGGTCATCCGCTCCAGCGACGACGCCGGCACCGCGCGCGAACGGCTCATGTCCGTGTTCGACCTCACGCAGGTGCAGGCCGAGCACATCCTCGAGATGCGGCTGCGGCGCCTCACGCGCTTCTCCACCCTCGAGCTCGAGCAGCGTCGCGACGAGCTCACCGAGCGGATCGGGCGGCTGCGGGAGCTCCTCGGCTCGGAGGACGCGCTGCGGGGGACCGTCGCCGACGAGCTCGACGCCGTCGCGGCGGAGCACGGCACCCCACGGCGCACCGTCCTGCTGGAGGGCGACGTGCCCGCGCAGCGGGGCCGGGCCGCCGCGGCCGACCTCGAGGTGCCGGACACGCCGTGCCGCGTGCTGCTGGGCGCGACGGGCCTGCTCGCCCGCACCGCCGACGACTCGGCGCTCGTACGGCCGCAGGGCCCGCGCGAGCGCAGCCGGCACGACGTGCTGCGCGCGGCCGTCACCACGACGAGCCGCGCGCACGTCGGCGTCGTCACGAGCACCGGACGCTGCGTGCGGCTGCCGGTCGTCGACCTGCCGGCCCTGCCCCCGACCGCCGCGCCGGTGTCCCTGTCCGGCGGGGTGTCGGTGAGCGAGTCGGCGGGGCTGGCCGCCGGCGAGCACGTCGTCGGGCTCGTCCCGCTGGCGGACGGCGCGGGTCTCGCGCTCGCCACGGCGCGCGGCGTGGTGAAGCGGGTCGTGCCGGACGTGCCCCCCGGGCGCGAGGAGTGGGAGGTCGTGCGGCTCGGCGACGGCGACGAGGTGGTCGCGGCCTTCGCGTGCGGCGACGACGACGAGCTCGTGCTCGTGTCAGACGACGCCAGCCTGCTGCGCTTCCCCTCCTCGGCGGTCCGCCCGCAGGGTCGCGGCGCGGGCGGCATGGCGGGCATCCGCCTCGCGGCCGGCGCCCGCCTGCTGACGGCCGTCGCCGTCCCCGCGGGTGCCGAGGGCCACGTCGTCGCGACCGCCGCCGGACCGTCCGGGGCGCTGCCCGGCAGCCCCGCCACCTCGGTCAAGGTGAGCGACCTCGCGCTGTACCCGGGCAAGGGCCGCGGTACCGGCGGTGTCCGCTCCCACCGCTTCCTCAAGGGCGAGGACGTCCTCGTCGGGGCGTGGGTCGGTCCGGGTCCGGCGCTGGCGTCGGGCGCGACCGGCACCGCGGTCGCGATGCCGGAGCCCGACCCGCGCCGCGACGCGTCCGGCACCCGGCCGGGCGGCACCGTCGTGCTGCTCGGCGGGGTGCCGTCGTGACGGGGCACCTCGACCCGGTCGACGGCCGGGTCGAGGACCGCTCGGGCGGCGACGGCGCCGTGCGCTGCAGCGTGCTCGCCGCGCAGGAGCACGAGCCGGTGGAGGCGACCGCGCCGCACGCGGTCGCGTGGGTCGGCGTCGTCGTCCCGGGGTCCTGGCCCCAGGACGCGCTCGAGCGGCTGCCCGAGCCGGTCGCCCGCGCCCTGGCGGCGGCGCCGGGGGTCCGCCCGGTGCTGCTGCGACCGGTCGGCCGCAGCGGGGGCGGGTCGGCCCTGGCGGGGGTCGTCGCCGGCTCCTCCGGCGAGGCGGTCCGCACCCCGCCGGAGGACGGCGTGGCGCTCGTCCTCGCGGGGACGGTGCCGGGCCGGTCGTGGCTGCGGCTCGTGCCGGAGCCCGAGCGCGAGGCGGCCCTGACGGCCCTGGGCGACCCCGGTGGTCACGCGCTCGGCGAGCTCGCGCTCGGACGCGACCCGGGACTCGGTCGCCGCGAGCAGCGCCCGGCGGTCCTCGTGTGCACCAACGGCGCCCGCGACGTGTGCTGCGCGCTCAGCGGCCGGCCGGCCGCCGCCCTGCTGCGCGACCGGCTGCGGGAGGGTGCCGGGGGCCTGCTGCGGCGCCGGCGCGCGCGGGCGCTGGTGTGGGAGTCCTCGCACCTCGGCGGGCACCGCTTCGCCCCGACCGCCGCGCTGCTGCCGTCGGGGATGCTGCTCGGCGGTCTCGGCCCCGCACCGGAGCGGCTCGGCGACGCCGTCGACGAGGTCCTCGCGGGCCGGACGGTCGCCGACGGCTACCGCGGCCGCTCCACCTACCTCCCGCCGGAGCAGGCGGCCGAGGCGGCGGTCCGGCGGCACCTCGGGGTGACCGGAACGTCGGCCGGCCCCGACGACGTGCGCGTCGACGGCAGCGAGCCCCACCCCGACGGCGCCGACGGCGCGCGGCTCGTCTTCGTGCGCCACAGCGCCGGACGCACGTTCCGCGTCCGGGTCGAGCGGCACGTGACCGACGCGCTCCGGCCCGCCTCGTGCGGGGCGGACCCCACGCCCGTGGTCGTGTGGGAGACCGAGGTCGACGCCGACGCCCAGACGGGTGCGTGGCTCGGCGTGTGACCCCGGTGGGGGTACACCGCCGACACGCACCTCTGCACGGTCGGGGCCTCAGAGGTCGAGGACCCAGCTCGTCTCGCGTCCCCGGACCTCGTAGCCGAGGCCGGTGTACAGCGCCAGCGCCCTCGGGTTGTCCACGTCGACGCCGAGCCCGGCGTACTGCAGGCCCTCCGCGGCGTAGCGCCGCATGGCGTCGAGGAGCAGCCAGCGCCCGAGGCCGCGGCCGCGGTGCGCCTCGGCGACACCGAGCAGGTCCGTCCAGCCCTCGGTGAACCCCTGCGCCTCCCAGTCGTCGGGGAAGGTGCCGCTCATCTGGTAGGCGACGACCTCGCCGCCCTCGGCGAGCACGGCGCACGACAGGTCGGGGCGGCGGCCGTGGCCGGTCACGGCCCGCCGGCGCCAGTCGTCGGGCTCGAACGGCTCGCTGCCCCAGTGCCCGGCGAAGGCGTCGTTGTGGGTCCGGCGCACGCGGTCGAGGAGGTCGGTGTCCCCGGCCTCGGGGGTCACGGCCCGCAGCCCCGCCGGCAGGTCGGTCTCGGGCAGGGGCCGGGCGAGGTCGCGCCGCATCGACGTGTACCAGCGGCGCGCCTCGAACCCGGCGGCCCCGAGCAGGCGGTTCCTGTCCGCGAGGTGGTCCTCGGCGAAGGTGCGCAGGAACACCGGCCGGTCCCCGCGGGCGCCGTCGGCGAGCCGCTCCCTCCCCCGCTCCACCTGCCAGCCGAGCAGGGCACGTCCGACGCCCTGCCCACGGTGCGGGGGCGCGACGGCGCCGAACAGGAACGCCTGCCGGGTGCGGACCTGCCCCGGGCGGTCGATCACCTGCGCGTACGCCCGGACGGCGCCGGTGTCGTCGACGGCGACGAGGCCGTCGGTCGCGGCGTCCCACCACGGGGTGTCGTACTGCTCCTCGACGTCGGCGAGGGTCTCGCGCTCCTGGGGGCGGTCGACGTCGTAGGACTCGACCATGACCCGGTGGACGCCGGGGGCGTCCTCGCGCGCGCTCGGTCGGAAGGTCAGCCCCGCGACGGGGCTCGGGATGCCGGCCACGGGGGCTCACCCTGGCAGGCGGGGCACCCCGGCCGCACCCGGGTTTCTCAGGCGTCGATGCGGTCGCGGTCGAGGCGGTCGGCCTCGGTGACGATGAAGTCCTTGCGCGGGGCGACCTCGGAGCCCATGAGGAGCTCGAAGACCCGCTCGGCGGCCTCGGCGTCCTGCACGCGGACCCGGCGCAGCGTCCGGTGCCGCACGTCCATCGTCGTCTCCGACAGCTGGTGGGCGTCCATCTCGCCGAGGCCCTTGTAGCGCTGCACGGGCTGCTTGACCGTCCTGCCCCTGCGCTCGGCCTCCCGCACGACGCGGGCCAGCTCGGCGTCGGAGTACGTGTAGCGGACCTCCTTGCCCTTCCCGCTGCCGACCTCGACGCGGTGCAGCGGCGGCACGGCCGCGTACACGCGCCCCGCGTCCACGAGCGGGCGCATGTAGCGGAAGAACAGCGTGAGCAGCAGCGTGCGGATGTGGGCACCGTCGACGTCGGCGTCCGTCATGATCACGATGCGGCCGTAGCGGACGGCGTCGAGGTCGAACGTGCGCCCCGACCCGCCGCCGATCACCTGGATGATGGAGGCGCACTCGGCGTTGCGGAGCATGTCCGCCACCGACGCCTTCTGGACGTTGAGGATCTTGCCGCGGATCGGCAGCAGCGCCTGGAACTCCGAGCTGCGGGCGCTCATGGCGGTGCCGAGGGCGCTGTCGCCCTCGACGATGAACAGCTCGCTGCGCTCGACGTCGTTGCTCCGGCAGTCCTTGAGCTTGGCCGGGAGGCTCGAGGACTCCAGCGCGTTCTTGCGCCGCTGGTTGTCGCGCTGCACGCGCGCGGCCACCCGGGCCCGCATCTCCCCGACGACCTTGTCGAGCAGCGCCGCCGCGGGTGCCTTGTGCTCCCGCTTGGTGCTCGTCAGCAGCTCCGTGAGCTCGCGCTCGACGACCTTCGCGACGATCTGCCGGACCGCGGGGGTGCCGAGCACCTCCTTGGTCTGCCCCTCGAACTGCGGCTCGGGCAGCCGGACGGCGACGACGGCGGTGAGGCCGGCGAGGACGTCGTCCTTCTCGACGCGCTCCGAGCCGTCCTTGGCGGCCACCTTGAGGCGGCGGGCGTTGGCCTGCACCTGGGCGCGGACCGTCCTGAGCAGCGCCTGCTCGAAGCCCGCGAGGTGGGTGCCGCCGTGGGGGGTGGACACGACGTTGACGAACGAGCGGACCGTCGTCTCGTAGCCGGTGCCCCACTGCAGGGCGACGTCGACCTCGCACACGCGGTCGACCTCGCGCGACTCCAGCCGCCCGGTCGCGTCGAGGACGGGGACGGTCTCGGTGAACTCGCCGGCGCCCTGCAGGCGCCACGTGCCGGCGACGGCCTCCCCGCGGGCCAGGTAGTCGACGTACTCGCCGATCCCGCCGTCGAAGCGGAACTCCTGGCGCCAGGGGCCGTCACCCGCGGCGTCGCCCGCCCCGCCGTCCTGGACCCGCTGGTCGGTGACGGCGAGCGTGAGGCCGGGCACGAGGTGGGCGGTCTGGCGCAGCCGGCCGACCAGCCCGTCGCGCTCGAAGCGGGCGCCCTTGACGAAGACCTGGGGGTCCGGCCAGAACCGCACCCGCGTGCCGGTGCGCGCCCTCGCCACCTTGCCGGTGACCGCGAGCCGCGACGCCTCGGTGAAGGGTGCGAAGGGCGAGTCCGGCGAGGGCCCGCCCGCGTCGGTCCACTCCCCCGGCTCCCCGCGCCGGAACCGCATGGTGTGGGTGCGCCCGCCCCGGTCGACCTCCACGTCCAGGCGCGCCGACAGCGCGTTGACGACGCTCGCGCCGACGCCGTGGAGGCCGCCGGAGGCCGCGTAGGAGGCGCCGCCGAACTTCCCGCCGGCGTGCAGCTTCGTGTAGACGACCTCCACCCCGCTCAGGCCGGTCCGCGGCTCGGTGTCGACCGGCACTCCGCGTCCGTCGTCGCGGACCTCCGCCGAGCCGTCGTCGTGCAGCAGCACGTCCACGCGCGTGGCGTGCCCGGCGAGCGCCTCGTCGACGGAGTTGTCGATGAGCTCCCACAGGCAGTGCATGAGGCCGCGGGTGTCGGTGGAGCCGATGTACATGCCGGGGCGCTTGCGGACCGCCTCCAGGCCCTCGAGCACCGACAGGTGGCGGGCGTTGTACGACGGCTCGTCGGCTCCTGCGCGGCGGCGGGTCGTCGTCTCGGACACCCCGCCACGGTACCGAGCGTCACCCGGACGGCCGCCGTCCCACACCGTTTCGCCGCCAGCGGAACGGATGTGCCGCGGGAACGCCCGGAGAACGGGCATGGTTGAGGAGTACGACAGCCCACCCCGAGATCCACGAGCCACACCCCGGGTGCCATGTGCATCCGTCTCCCCGCGAAGGGCGGTACCCACGACATGACGACGATGACGGCCCCGGCCCTGAACGCCGCCGACCGCTGCGACCGCTGCGGCGCGCAGGCCTACGTCAAGGCAGTCCTGCCCGGCGGCGGCGAGCTGCTGTTCTGCGGCCACCACGGCCGGCAGTTCGCCCCGACCCTCGAGGCGCAGGGCGCCGAGGTCCACGACGAGACGACGCGGCTGACCGAGGACCCGGTCGGCTGAGCCGAGGCGGCCCGCGAGGCCGCGACACCACCGCGACAACCGCACGAGGGGCGCCCCGGTACGACCGGGGCGCCCCTCGTCGTGCGTAGGGTGGCGTGCCGTGGCCGGTGTCGCGGATCTGCTCGACCCGAGGGAGTGGGTGGTCGCGGCCGCGCTCGTCGCGATGGTCGTGGGGCTCGTAGGGATCGTCGTCCCCGTGCTGCCCGGGCTCGCCCTCGTCAACGCCGCCTTCCTCGGCTTCGCCCTGTACGAGCGCGACGCCTGGGCGTGGACCGGCCTCGCGGTGTCGCTCGCGCTGTGGGCCGCCGCGGCGGTGCTGCAGTACTACGTGCCGGGGAAGCGGCTGCTCGCGGCGGGCATCCCGTCGTGGGTGCTGCTGGTGGCGGGGCTCGCGGGCGTCGTCGGGTTCTTCGTCGTGCCCGTGCTGGGGCTGCCGCTGTTCTTCGTCGGCGCCGTCTACCTCGTGCAGTCCTACCGCGCCCGCCACCTCGGCCGCTCGCTCGGCTCGACGTGGCAGGCGGTGGTCGCCGTCGTCACGTCGCAGGCGATCGAGCTCGCGGCCGGGGTGGCGGGCGTCGTGCTGTTCGTGGTGGTCGTGCTCGTCTGAGCGGGCGGCGTCGCGGGCCTCAGCAGCCGGGTCCGACCCGGACGGTCCCGAGGACGGGCTGCGGCCCGGTGATCGAGGCGCCCGTGCCCGGTACGAGCACCTGCTCGCGGCGCGGGGACAGCACGACCGGCTCGCCGTCCACCTGCCAGTCCACCGACAGCCCCTGCGACCAGAACTGCCCGAGGTACGACGTGGTGAGGCCGGGGACGGCGGCCCGCAGGGCCTCCGGGTCGTCGCCGACCGCGAAGCCGGCCTCGTGACGGCCGCGGTCCACGGCGACCGCGACGACGACCCCGTCGCGCAGCACGACGTAGGCGAGGCCGGGCTCGTGGTCGGACAGGACGAGCTCGCAGCCCTCCCCCGTGACGCCGTCGTCCTGCAGCTGCACGTCGTGCGGCACCTCCCCGAGCGTGCTGCCGAGCCGCAGCCGTCCCCAGCCGGCGGCGCCCACCTCCGGCAGCCCGTGGACCTCCCGCTCCAGCACCGCCTCGTGCGCCTCGGGGCAGCCCGCGGCGGCGTCGGTGCTCACCCGCACGTGGTCGACGCGCCCGTCCCCCGTGGTGTCGGTGAAGCCGACGCGGACGTCGGGGCGTGGTCGGCTCCACGCGACGTCGACGACCTGCGGCGCCTCCTGCCACGGCACCGGCACGCGGACGCGGCCCCACAGGACACCCTCGACCCCCTGCAGGTCGGCGAGGGGGTCGCCCGGGCCGGGCCCGAGGAACGAGGCGCCGTCGCCCACGCGGTCGTCGACGTCGACGGCAGCGACCTGGCGGCCGTACAGCCAGCCGGTGACGCCCTGACCGGGCCCGGTGTCGGCGAGGCCGGGCGCGATGCGGACGCAGCCGTCGGAGTTGCGCCAGCGCTCGACGACGAAGCCCGCCGCCACGACCTCCTCCGCGCTCATGCCGAGGCGCAGCCCGTCGATCCCGTCGGGACGGACGACGACGCGACCGTCGGCGCGGGGCGTCGGCAGCGACGACGGCGGCGGCACCGAGGCCTCCGCGCGGGCGGCCTCACGCGCCGCGTCGATGGCCTCGCCGTCGACGGCGGTCACCGAGCGCGCGAGCAGCACGGCCGCGAGCAGCCCGAGCGCGACCGCGAGGGCGACCACGCGGCGGGGCGCTGACGACGACGTCACACCTCAGGGTCGCACGCGACCTGCGGCTCGGCCGGGGCCGGGCCGTCGTCGGGTCCGTTCAGCACACCCACGGGTCCTGCCCCGCCTCCCGCCGAAGCAGGACGCTGAGCGAGTCGGCCCGGAGCTCACCACCCGGCACGATCGCGCCGGCCTCCGGCACGGCGCGGTGCTCGGGGAACAGCGAGACCTCCAGGACCGTCGTCTCGAGGTGGACGTAGGCCAGCTGCATCGCCTCGACCATCGTCCGCTCCGCCGTGCTGCCGGTGGGGGCCAGGTGGGGGCTCGTGGTGGTGGCCGCGCCGAGCGGGGAGGCAAGGAGCTCCGCGGCGGTCGAGCCGCTGCCGACGTCGTCGACGAGCCGGAACGCCGTGCCGACGTGCAGCCGGGTCACCACGCCGTCGTGCGACACGACGTGGTGGCGGCCGCCCTCCGCGGTCCACCAGCGGCAGCCGCCGGCGTCGGGCAGCTCGTCCTCCTGCGGCTGGAGGACGCCCGCCGCGGCGAGCGCGTCGGCGTCCGCGCCGACCTGCACGCCGGCGACCGAGCCGTCGGCTCCGACCAGGGTGACCTCGTCGTCGGTCCGGCCCTGCCACTGCTGCGTCGCCTCGCGCGTGCACGCGGCGCCGGCGGCGGAGCGGAGCTCGAGGCTCGTGACCCGCCCTGCTGCTTCCTGCCCCGCCTCGGTCGACCACGACTGCGCGTCCGCGGCGACCAGCTCGGTGCCGCCGCCCCGTAGCGGGACCCGCACGACGGTGACGGGCGGCTGGTCCGGCCACGGCCGCTCACGGGTGGTGCGGGCTCCCGGCAGCTCGGCCGCGACCTCGATGGGCGAGCCGATGGTGACGCCCGCCCAGGAGCGGACGCCGTCGAGCGCCTGGGCCGGCGGCGACCACGCCTGCAGGCGGACCGACTCCACGGTGCCGTCGACGAGCCACGCGCGGACCTCGAGGTCCTGCACCAGCCGGTTGAGGGCCTGGGCGTCGGCCTCCTGGTCCCCTTCCTCCGGGGCCGCCCGCACCTCGCCCCACATGACGTCCGGGACCACGTAACCGCAGGCGGTGCGGTCGGGCGTGACGAAGGCCTCCGGGACGGTACGGGTGCCCGGGCCGGGCGCCGCCCCCAGCCGGAGGGTGGGCAGGCCGTTCGCGCTCAGGAGCACGGGGTCCGGCCCGTCGTCCTCGGTGGCCGAGGCGCTCGGGGTCGGCGCCGCCTCCGCGCGGGCGGCGGCCAGGTCGTCGGCGTCGACCGCGGTCCCGCCGCGCACGAGCACGACCCCCAGCGCCACCGCGGCCGCGGTCCCCACCACGGCCGCCGTCCTGCTCCGTCGCACCACGAGCCCCCTGACGTCGGCGTCCCGGGGTCGAGTGTGCCACCCGGGCGGTCGTCGCCGACGGGACCCCCGCAGACGACGGAGGCCCGTCACCCTCGCGGGTGACGGGCCTCCGTGGTGACGCGTGCCAGGTGCTGGTGATCAGTCCAGGTAGTCGCGCAGGACCTGCGACCGGCTGGGGTGGCGCAGCTTCGACATCGTCTTCGACTCGATCTGCCGGATCCGCTCGCGCGTGACGCCGTACACCTTGCCGATCTCGTCGAGCGTCTTCGGCTGGCCGTCGGTGAGCCCGAAGCGCATGCTCACGACCCCCGCCTCGCGCTCGGACAGGGTGTCGAGCACCGAGTGCAGCTGTTCCTGCAGGAGCGTGAAGCTCACGGCGTCCGCGGGCACGACGGCCTCGGAGTCCTCGATGAGGTCGCCGAACTCGCTGTCGCCGTCCTCGCCGAGCGGGGTGTGCAGCGAGATGGGCTCGCGCCCGTACTTCTGCACCTCGACGACCTTCTCCGGCGTCATGTCGAGCTCGACCGCCAGCTCTTCCGGCGTGGGCTCGCGGCCCAGGTCCTGGAGCATCTGCCGCTGCACGCGGGCGAGCTTGTTGATGACCTCGACCATGTGGACCGGGATGCGGATGGTCCGCGCCTGGTCGGCCATGGCACGGGTGATCGCCTGCCGGATCCACCACGTGGCGTACGTGGAGAACTTGTAGCCCTTGGTGTAGTCGAACTTCTCGACCGCGCGGATGAGGCCGAGGTTGCCCTCCTGGATGAGGTCGAGGAACAGCATGCCGCGGCCGGTGTAGCGCTTGGCCAGGCTGACGACGAGGCGCAGGTTGGCCTCGAGCAGGTGGTTCTTGGCCCGCCGGCCGTCCTCGGCGATCCACCACAGCTCGCGCTTGACGCGGCTGTCGAGGGGCTCGGCGTCGTTCGTCAGCCGCTCCTCGGCGAACAGGCCCGCCTCGATGCGCTTGGCGAGCTCCACCTCCTGCTCGGCGTTGAGGAGCGCGACCTTGCCGATCTGCTTGAGGTAGTCCTTGACCGGGTCGGCGGTCGCGCCCGCCTGCACGACGGTCGGCGCGGGGTCGTCGTCGTCCTTCGTCGTGAGGACGAAGGCCTCGGCGGCGGCGGTCGCCGGGCCGGGCGTGCCCGTGGCCGGCGTCGCACCGTCCGCGGGCTCGTCGTCGCCCGCGTCGTCCGCGGTCTCGGGCGCCGCGTCGTCGGTGGAGTCGTCGGTGGAGTCGTCGGTGGAGTCGTCGCTGGAGTCGTCCGCGGCCTCGTCGACCTCGCTGAGGTCGGGCTCGACGTCGGTCGGCAGGTCCTCGTCGGCGACGGACTCGTCCGTGCTCGCGGCCTCGGTCGTGCCCGCGGCCGACTTCGCCGCACCCTTGGCCGGACCGGCGCCGCCGGCGGCCTTCTTGGGGGCGGCCTTCTTCGCCGCCGCCTTCTTCGGGGCCGCCTTCTTGGGGGCCGCCTTCTTCGCGGCGGCCGTGGTGCCGGCCACCGGCGCGTCCTCGTCGTCCAGCACCGCGGTGCCCGCGCCCCGTGCGCGTGTCTCCATGCTGACCACCGTCCCGTCGTCGATCGTCGCCGTCGTCGAGGGGGTGCGTGTGCGCGCGGCGGCGACGGCCTTGCGGCTGCGGCGCGCCGTGGGCAGCTGCTGCAGCGCCCCGCCGATCGCCCCCATGTCCAGTCCCGCCGACACCAGGTCGGCCATCACCGCCTTGATGCGGGCGGCGGGCACCTGGGCCTCCACCACGACGTCGCGCAGGTGGTGGGCCTGGACCGGCTCACCACCCCCGATGCGCTCGCGCATGCGCTCGAGCGCGGGGTGGCGCAGGATCTCCTGCAGGGAACGGTTCTCGTGCTCCGACGACACGCACAGCCCTTCGTCGACTACGGTCAAGGGGGATCAAGGAGGATCTGGAGCCGTCCGGTGACCGCGACGACCAGCGCCTATCATTGTAGTCCCCGACCGCGGCCGGGGAGCACAGCAGCGGCACCTGCGACGCGTCCGCGTCCGGCTGCCTGTCCCTCGTCTCGCTGTCGTCAACGGTCCCGCCGGGCCGTCTGTTCCGCGCTCAGCCGCGGGCCGCGGCCTTCCGCTGCTGCTTGAACTCCCGCACCCGGGCGGTCGAGGCCTCGTCGACGACGTCGGCGACCGAGCGGTGCACGCCGTCCTCGCCGTACTCACCGGCCGCCTCGCGCCACCCGTCCGGGCGCACCCCCAGCTGCTTGCCGAGCAGCGCGACGAAGATGCGCGCCTTCTGCTCGCCGAAGCCCGGCAGGGCCCTCACCCGGCGCAGCAGGTCCGGCCCGTCGGCCGCGTCGACCCAGATCCGGGCGGCGTCACCGCCGTGGTCGTCGACGACGGCCCGGGCGAGGTCCTGCAGGCGACGGCCCATGCTGCCGTGGTAGCGGTGGACGGCCGGCGGACCCGCCATGAGCGCGGCGAGGTCCGCCTCGGGCAGCGCGGCGAGCACGGCCGGGTCGAGCCGGTCCGGTGCTCCCGGCAGCCGGCTGCGGATGCGCTCGGGCCCCGCGAAGGCGGTCTCCATGCGGATCTGCTGGTCCAGCAGCATCCCGACCAGCAGCGCGAACGGGTCGCGGCTGAGCAGGGCGTCGGCGGCGTCGTCCTGGGTGAGGTGCAGCTGCGGCACGCAGGCAGTGTGCCGCAGCCGTGCGCGGTCGTCAGGTCGTGACGGCCGTGGCGCGCCGTCAGGCGCGGACGTCGTCGCCCTTGACCGCGAGCACGGGGCACGTCGCGTCGAGCAGGATGCGCTGCGCGTTGGAGCCGAGGATGAGCTTGCCCACCGGCGAGCGGCGGCGCAGCCCGATGACGATCACGGTCGCCTCGACCTCCTCCGCGACGGCGAGGAGGTCGTCGGCCGGGTCCGCGCTGCGCGGCAGGTGCCGCACCTCGTAGGCGAGACCGTGCTCGTGCAGCCGCGCGGTGTAGGGCTCCAGGTCCTGCTGCACGGCCTCGGTGGTGTCCTCCTTGCTGCTCACCACCACGAGCCGTGCGCCGTGGCGCGCCGCCGCGTCCACGCCGTGCGCGAGAGCCGCACGGCCCTCACGGCTCGGCAGGTACCCCACCACGACGGCCATGCCACCTCCTGCTACCGGTCACCGCCGGGCCGGCGGACGGACGTTGTCGACGGACGCCGTCACCGTATCGGTCCCGCCCCCCTGCCGCCGGACGGGCCGCGCGTACGCTCCCGGTGTGGCGTGGCGGGACGGCGACGGTTGGGTCGCCTGCCGCTGCGGCCGCCGCCACTGGGGCCGGCACGGTGCCGCGGGCCTCGTGCTGCTGCGCCCCGCCGGACCCCGCGCCGGCGCGGCGACGTCGTCGCACGTCCTGCTGCAGCACCGCGCCCGATGGGTGCACGACGGCGGCACGTGGGCCGTGCCGGGCGGTGCACGCGACAGCCACGAGGACGTCGTCGCGGCGGCGCTGCGCGAGGCCGCGGAGGAGGTCGGCGTCGAGCCGGCCGACGTCCGGGTCGCGGCGACCCTCACGGGGACCGACCACGTCGACTGGCGCTACGACTACGTGCTCGGGCTCCTCGCGCCCGGCGCGCGGCTCGGGGACGGCAACGAGGAGACCGAGGCGCTCGCGTGGCGCCCCCTCGCGGCGGTGCCCGAGCTGCCGCTGCACGCCGGGCTGGCCCGCGACTGGGGCCGCGTGGCGGGACTGGCCGAGCGGCTGCTCACCGCTGCGGGAGCCGGCGAGCCCGGTGACGGGTTCGGGGACGGGCTCGGGGGCTCAGGGCACGCAGGTCGCTGAGGCGTCGGTCGCCGGGTGGGGGTCGAGCACGTCGGCCGGGCCGCCCCCGGGCGCCTCGGCCGACGAGTCGGCGAGGACGTCGGCGAGCAGGCGCGAGACCTGGGCGGTCTCGACGAGGAAGCCGTCGTGGCCGTAACGCGACCGCACGACGACGAGCCTCGCCCCGGGCACGTGCCGGGCGAGGTGCTCCTGCTGCTCCAGCGGGTACAGCCGGTCGGAGTCCACGCCGGCGACGGTCGTGCGCGCCCGGACGCGGGCGAGCGCGGCCTCGGTGCCCCCGCGACCCCGGCCGACGTCGTGCCCGTTCATCGCCCGGGTGAGGACGACGTAGCTGCCGGCGTCGAAGCGCCGCGCGAGCTTGCCGGCCTGGTGGTCGAGGTAGGACTCCACCGCGTAGCGGCCGCCGGTCAGCGGGTCCTCGCCGGGCTGCGCGTCGCGGCCGAAGCGGGTGTCGAGCTCCCAGCGGGACCGGTAGGTGGCGTGGGCGATGCGCCGCGCGACCCCCAGTCCGGTGACCGGACCGGCGTCGGGACCGTCGTGGTAGTCCCCGCCGCGCCACGCCGGGTCGCCGGTGACGGCCGCCAGCTGCGGCGCCGCCCACGCGATCTGGTCGCCGGAGGCGGCGGCCGTGCTCGCGAGGACCGCGAGCCGCTCGACCCGCCCGGGCAGCCCGACCGCCCACTCCACGGCCCGCATCCCGCCCATGGAGCCGCCGACCACGAGCGCCCACGTCCGCACGCGCAGGTGGTCGGCGAGCCGGGCCTCGACCGCCACCTGGTCGCGCACGGACACGGCGGGGAACCGGCTGCCCCACGGCCGTCCGTCCGGGGCGGGCGTGGCGGGGCCGGTCGTGCCCTGGCAGCCCCCGAGCACGTTGGGCGCCACGACGAACCAGCGGTCGGTGTCGACCGCGAGCCCGGGACCGACGACGCCCTCCCACCAGCCGGGCGAGGCGTGCCCCGGGCCGGCGGGACCGACGACGTGGGAGTCGCCGGTGAGGGCGTGCAGGACGAGGACCGCGTTGCTCACGTGGCCGCCGGCGTCGAGCCGGGGCTCGCCCCACGTCTCGTAGGCGACCCGGACGCCAGGCAGCGTGCCGCCGTGCTCCAGGTCGACCGTCCCGACGTCGAGGAAGCGCCGTGCGCCGACCGGGTCCCCGTCCTGCCAGGCCGCCACCGTCCTCAGGCGCCCTTCGCCGCGCGGAAGCCCGCCTCGAGGTCGGCGAGGATGTCGTCGAGGTGCTCGAGGCCGACCGACAGCCGGACGAGACCGGGAGTCACGCCGCTCGCACGCTGCTCCTCCACGCTCAGCTGGCTGTGCGTGGTGGAGGCGGGGTGGATGACGAGGCTGCGGACGTCGCCGATGTTGGCGACGTGGCTGTGCAGCTCCAGCGCCTCCACGAAGCGGCGGCCGGCCTCGACGCCGCCGGCGACCTCGAAGGCGAGGACGGAGCCGGACCCGCGCGGGGCGTACTTCGCGGCGCGCTCGTGGAAGGGGCTGCTGGGCAGCGACGCGTAGGCGACCCGCTCGACCTCGTCACGGGCCTCGAGCCACTCCGCGACGGCGCGGGCGTTGTCGACGTGCCGCTCCATGCGCAGGCTGAGGGTCTCCAGGCCCTGCGCGACGAGGAACGCGTTGAACGGGCTCACGGCGGCGCCGATGTCGCGCAGCAGCTGCACACGCGCCTTGAGGACGTAGGCGAGGTTCGCCCCCAGCGCGCTGCCGACACCGAGGTCGCGGGCGTAGACGAGCCCGTTGTAGCTGGGGTCGGGCGTGTTGAACTGCGGGAAGCGCTCCGGGTCGGCGGCGTAGTCGAAGCGCCCGCCGTCGACGATCACACCGGCGATGGCGGCGCCGTGCCCGCCGAGGAACTTCGTCGCCGAGTGCACGACGACGTCCGCGCCCCACTCCAGCGGCCGGATGAGGTACGGCGTCGCGACGGTGTTGTCGACCACCAGCGGCACGCCCGCGTCGTGCGCGACGGCCGCGACGCCCTCGATGTCGAGCACGTCCTGGTAGGGGTTGGAGATCGTCTCGCCGAAGAACGCCTTCGTGTTCGGGCGCACCGCGGCGCGCCAGCTGTCGAGGTCGTCCGGGTCCTCGACGAAGGACACCTCGATGCCCATCTTCGGGAACGTGTAGTGGAAGAGGTTGTACGTGCCGCCGTACAGCCGCGGGCTGGACACGACGTGCCCGCCCGCCTCGGCGAGGTTGAGCAGGGCGGTGGTCTCCGCGGCCTGCCCGCTGGCGAGCAGCAGGGCCGCCGCGCCGCCCTCGAGGCTGGCCACGCGCTGCTCCACGGCGTCCTGCGTGGGGTTCATGATGCGCGTGTAGATGTTGCCGAACTCCTTCAGCGCGAAGAGGTTCTCGGCGTGGCTCGCGCTGTCGAAGACGTACGACGTCGTGGCGTAGATCGGCAGGGCGCGGGCGCCGGTGGCGCTGTCCGGGCTCTGGCCGGCGTGGATCTGGCGGGTCTCGAAGGACCACGAGCTGCTCACGGGTGCTCCTCACTCGCGCGGCCGCGGGTCCTCCGGCGGCGGCGCGTGACGGTTCGGGGGTGGGTGGGGCGGGGACGAGGGCGGCGCTCAGCCGGGACAGCTCGTCATGCGGACCTCCCACGAACCCGGGGCCGCACGGGCCCGCGCTTGCCGCCACCGGTCCGTGACGGCCTGGTCCTCACCCGGGGCACCCCACCGCGGAGGAGGGTTGCCGACCAGCGAGCCGGGGCTTGACGCTGGTGCTCATGACCTGCCGCGAGGGTACGGCACACGCGCCCGCGCGAGCCACCTGCCGTATCGCGGGACGGGACGGCAGGTGCCGTCCCCGCCGCCTCAGAGGGTGAGGGCGGGCGTCACGACCCCCGTGGCGACGCGGCCGCCGTCGGCCCCGTCGGACCCGGTGCTGGCGAGGACCAGCTGCAGGTGCCCGGGCGGGACCCGCTCGAGGGTGAAGCGGCCGGTCTCGTCGCACTGCTGCTGCGTCGAGCCCTCCGACGTCCGGACCTCGACGGACCGGCGACCACCCGGGGCGACCCAGCCGTCGACGCGGAAGCCCCCGTCGACGTCGCTGATGGCGAGCATGACCGTGAGCGTCCGGCTGCCGAAGGTGACGGTCCGGACGTCGTCGCCGCGGCCGCCCGCGCCGACGAGGCTCTCCTGCTGCAGCCGCATGAGCTCCACGTCGAGGTCGCGGGTGAGGTGCTCGACCTCCAGCGCGAAGCGGACGCGCCCGGCGAGGCCCGGCGGCGGCGGGTCGAGGCGCTCCCACATGTCGCGCAGACCGACCAAGAGGTCGGCGTCCTCCCGCCCGCCCGGGCCGGCCGGCGGGCTCACGTCGTCGCCCATGTCGACTCCTCCCCCAGCTGCTCCCGCAGCTTCTTCAGGCAGCGTCCGCGCGTCGGCCCGATGCTGCCCACCGGCATCGCGAGGTCGACCGAGAGCGCGGCGTAGTCCGGCCGGTCCGAGAAGGCGATGACCCGCAGCAGGCGCTGGCAGCGGTCGGACAGCGTCGCGACCGCCGACCACAGCCGTCGCGCCCGGTCGTCGTCCTCCACCTGCGCGGCCGGTCCGGGTCGCGGGTCGGGCGCGGCGAGCAGCACGGGCTCGGGGTCCTCGACGGCCCGCCGGGCGGCTGCGGCGGCCCGGGCCGCGTCGCGGCGCACGGTGACGAGCAGCCACGCGAGCACCGCCTGGGGGTCGCGCAGGTGGTCGCGGCGGCGGGACAGGGCCAGCCACGCGTTCTGGACGACGTCCTCGGCGACGTCGCCGTCCAGGCGGTAGGCCCGTGCGGTGTGCCACAGCAGCGGGGTGAGGAGGGCGACGAGCTCGTCGCACGCGCCCGGCTCGCCCCGGCACCACGCGCGCAGCAGCCCGGCGGCCTGGTCGGCGAGGCGGTGCCGGGACCCCGACGCCGCGTCCCCGCGGTCCGCGGACGCGGCACCTGCGCCGGTGCCGCCCTCGGTCGTCCCGTCGGCCCGCGCGGTCGTCGACTGCTCCGGGACGAGGACGACCGTGAGGTCGTCCGGTGCCGTCCCCGGAGCTCCCACCCTCGCCGAGGTCGGTCGGGTGCTCGGTGTCTCGACCACGCTCGTCGCCTCCGTCCGTCCGGTCCCGCGCCCGTCGCCGGGGCGCCGTCCCTGCCTGCGCCGGAACGCTAGACCCGGCGGGGCGCCGTCGACCAGGGACCGCCGCGACCGTCGTGCGGTGTCCCGGGTGGCAGGAGCACCCGACGACGACCCTGATACAGCCGGTGCCCGACCCCGTGTCATGCCGCGCTGCCGCCGAGGCCGCGGCGCGCGGCCCGTGGACCCAGACCGTGCTCGAGGCAACCGAGGACGAGCGCGGCCAGGCGCACGCCCGGGTCGTCGTCGAGCGCCCGCTCGGCGAGCACGAGCGCGCGGGTGCCGTCACCGCAGCCCCAGGCCAGCCACGCGTGACCCGCGAGCACGACCGCGCGCTCCGGCGGCGGCAGCAGGGCGGCCATCGGGCGCAGCACGTGGCCCGCGACCTCCAGCGACCGGGGGTCGCAGCCGGCGGTGACCTCGTCGAGGGCCTCCTCGGTCCGGCGGCCCGCGAGCAGGTCGTGCGCCGCGCCGGCCCCGGCGGACGTGAGGCCGGCCAGGCACGCGTCGCGGAGCCCCGGGTCGCCCCGCCACGCGGTGGCGAGGCGCCCGGCGAGCACCGGTGGGGGCGGGTCGGGCAGCGTGCGCAGCCACTCTCCGAGCAGCCGCGTGCGCCCGGGCCAGCGACCCGGGGCCGTCGCGCCCGAGCGCCGGGCCGCGATGGCCTCGGCGCAAGTCGGAGGCCAAG